>DHWG01000118.1:36139-43829 GCA_002413075.1 Desulfosporosinus sp. UBA5188
ATATTCTCTGTATGGTAAAAAAATCCTGCAACAAATAAAGGAAAATTTAATTAATTTTCCTTTATTTAAATTTTCCTGCAAAATAATGAGCTTTAATAACTAACCACAGGAACGACTGAGGTCTTCCCTGTATAAAAATCCAGTTCTGTAAGTTGCAAAAGGGATAGATATCCTTCGACCAGCTTCGGTTCTTCTGTCATCTGGGCTTCCACCAACACGCCAATTCCCACAACATCTGCTTCGAATTCAGCCATCAAGTTCCTGATCCCTAGGGCTGTTCCGCCCGCCTTCATAAAGTCGTCAATAACGAGCACCCGTCGCTTGGGTTCTAAGGCTCTTCGCGAGAGTGACATCGTTTGAATGCGCCTTGATGATCCAGAAACATAATTTATGCTGACTGAAGAACCCTCTGTCACTTTATTTCCAGTGCGAATAACCACCATGGGCAAACCCAAGGCCTCAGCCGTTACAAGGGCCAGTGGAATTCCTTTGGTTTCTATGGTGACGACAACATCCGGCAATTTATCTCTGAAAGCGCAGGCAAAAATAAGACCTAGGGGACGTAAAACAGAGGGATCAAAGAGTAAATCAGTCATATACAAAAATCCGCCCGCGAGTATTCTATCTTTATCGCTCAGACGGTCAGAAAGTCTACTTAGGAATTGCTTTGCTTCCTCTGGTGAAATTTCAGGAATATAACGAACGCCTCCTGAAGCCCCAGAGATTGTTTCAATGTGACCCTGCCCTGAAAGCAGTAAGCTCCCCTTGACCGCCATTAAATCCTCGCTAATAGTGGACTTAGCGGTCCCGAATCGTTCCGCAAATAGAGTTAACGGAGTCAGGACATTCGGTTGTAAGATCAACGCTTGGGTGATGGCCACCATCCGTTCTGCTCTTTTCAGCTTCTCCACGCTTATTAATCCACCTTATCCGGATCATTCTTTAAACTCAAAGTTCCGAACATGACATTCTCCGCCGTCACGATATGAGCGATCGCCAAGGATTGTGCTTCCTCGCTATCATGATTTCTCAAGGCTTCAACAATCATCCGGTGTTCATCAATAGCCACTTTCATCCTCCCCGGAACGCCCAGTGACGTCGTTCGGAAACGTTGAATCTGTTCACGTAAATTAGCCAAAATTTGAATCAAGCGTTCATTGCGGCTCGCTTTATAGACTAAGGCATGGAAGTCCGTATCAGACTTCACAACTTGTTCGATGTCCACTTCGCCCTCACTCGCTTTATAAAATAACGCCCGTTCCATTTGTTCCAATTCGTCCTCCGTAATTCGTTCAGCAGCAAGACCTGCCGCCAAACCCTCTAACGCAGATCGGATCTCAAAAACATCGGCCACATCTTTCAACGAAACGCCAGCAACATACGCGCCCTTGCGCGGAATCATGACAACAAAATTCTCAAGTTCTAGTTTCCGAATGGCTTCACGTACCGGAGTTCGACTAACCCCCATTTCTTCAGCCAATTGAATTTCCATGAGGCGTTCCCCGGGCTCAAGAACTCCACTCATAATCGCCTCACGCATAGAGTCAAAAACAATCTCCCGTAATGGTTTGTACCCATCAAGGATCACCGGTAGTAAACGTTTCTCCACAAATGTCTCCTCCTTCAACCTATTGCGTTGACGGTTGTTGTAACCCCAACGTTTTTAAAGCCTTTTTTTCTCAACTGTCCTGTGACTTCCAGGGCATGCTGCTTTCCTTGTGCAATCCCGAAGACACAAGAACCGCTTCCTGACATTAAGGCTCCGTAACACTCAGCCTCTAATAAATATTGTTTAAGCTCCAAAATCTCCGGTACCATTTGGATCGAGGCAAGCTCTAAATCATTATAAAGTAAGCCAGCAATCTGCTGCACCGAATTCTGCACTAAAGCCTTTTCCCAATCATTTTTCGATAAACACCCACCCTGACCCACGGAATCAAATCTAAGGTAGGCTTCTCTTGTGTTCACTCCAGCAAACGGCTTGATTAAGACAAGATCCAGCGTTGGCGCTGTGGGCAATGCTTCCAGTCGTTCTCCGCGTCCAGTTGCCCACATTGTCCCACCACTTAGGCAAAAAGCGACATCGGTTCCACACCTTCTCGCCAGGGTTAGGAGGGCTTCCTTATTTAAAGGTTCTCCATAAAGTTGATTCAATAATCTAAGCGTTGCGGCGGCATCTGTGCTCCCTCCGGCTAGCCCAGCTTGTACGGGAATATGCTTTACAATCTCGATTTCTAGTCCTTCGGATTTGCCAAGTTGCTCGAGAAACAACACGGCAGCCTTATACGCTATATTTCCCTGACCACTTAATGCTCCACATCGGCAGACAACCTTATCTCCACAACGCCGTACCGTGACGATGTCGTGTAAAGCGATCGACTGCATGACACTTTGAAGTTCATGAAAGCCATCCTTTCGAATTGCATGGATTGCTAAGGCCAGATTAATTTTCGCGTAGGCGAACGTTGTTAGACAAGATTCTTCCATTTTCATTGCCCTTTCCGAACATTACGCATGCATTTCCTTTTATTATACATATTTTTTAGTGGGAGTTCCAGCATTTCTCCTTAATAATTCACTGAATTTAAAGGGACGAGGATAATCCTCACCCCTTTAAATATTGTTAAAACGCTCCACCAGCGACCCAATCGATCTGCGCAGAATCATAGGTTAGAGCCTTTTGCAATTCCAAACGCAAATGTATTTCTTCTTCGATCGGCTCAATATGCTCATAGAAAATTACGAAAGTGTCCCCAGAAACGCAACTGTCCAACCCTCTCCTAAAGGCTTCCACTTCAGGCAGAATAATCTGTAGGTTATTTGACTTCATACCGCAACGCAGGGCTTCGTCATAGAGAAGTTTGGCAATTTCTCCTGGTTTACGTCCGCGTAAATCAGCGTCTTCTCTAATAATTAAGCGTTTAAAGCCTTGTGCAGCAATCCTCCCCACTTCACGCACTGTCTCATCGGTCCGATCACCAGGTACCGTAATACAGCCCACTAGGGAACCACCTTTAAACTGTTTAAGGGTTTTGGCAACCTCTTCAATCCCTGCCGAATTATGGCCATAGTCCACAAAGACACGCACTCCATTGAGTTCATAAAGATTTAAGCGACCGCGGTTGTGCTCCGCATCCGAAGTGAAGTCTTGCAGAGAACTTTTGATTGCTCCAGCGGTTAGGCCCAAGGCCCAACCTGCTGCGACCGCTGCCAAAACATTATGAATGTTATGCTTGGCTTTTCCACCCCAAGTCGCGGGGATCTGTTTCACTGAACAGATCCGACAACTTTTTGAACCCTGACAGAGCAAAATTGTACCACGCCGCACAAAGACAGCTGTTCCACCGACCCCCAGATGTTTACGTACACGAATATTATCTTTTTCAGTACTGAAATAGATCACTCGCCCCTTGGTTCGCTTTGCCATTTGTACGACCAGCGGATCATCTGCATTCAAAACGACGTAACTATGCGGCTTAACAACCTCCGCGACCAAACTCTTCAAGTGAGCAATATCTTCGAGCGTCTCAATACCATATTGACCGAGATGGTCATTAGAAACATTGGTAATGACCGCTACATCGGCATAATCATACCCTAAACCAGCTCTCAGAATGCCTCCCCGGGCTGTTTCTAACACGGCCACCTGTACATCAGGATGTCTTAAAACAATTCGAGCACTCTCCGGTCCCGTCATATCCCCTTTTACGCATAATTTTTGGTGAATATAAATTCCATCCGACGAAGACATACCCACCGAAAGCTGTTGATCTGTCATGATTTTACTAATCATACGAGTCGTCGTTGTTTTCCCATTGGTACCAGTAATCGCTACGATAGGAATTCTTCCATTTCCTGAAGGAAACACTTGCTCCACAATTGCTTTGCCCACAGCCCTGGCTTTACCCACGCTGGGAAAATGGTGCATTCGAATGCCCGGTGCAGCGTTAACTTCTATAATATGTCCATTCTTTTGACGATAGGATTGTTCAATATTTTCTATTACAAAATCAATGCCTGCGACATCCAATCCGATGAGCTTCGAGGCATAAACGACCAAATCAACGTTATCTGGATGCACCTTATCTGTTACATCCTCAGCGGTCCCTCCAGTACTCAGATTAGCACTATCGCGCAGATACACTATCGCTCCTTTTTCAGGGATGGAGGCTAGTGTTAAGCCCCTTTGAGTAAGGGTTAACAGTACCACGGGGTCAATTCTTAATTTAGTTAACGGCAACTCATGATCCTCTCCACGCATCGGATCCTCATTGGTTTGAGTCACTAGTTCCGAAATCGTTAATAAACCATCACCAATCACATGCGCCGGGATCCGTTTTGCAGCGGCAATCAAACGATCTCCAACCACCACCAGACGATAATGCTGACCCTCAATATATTCTTCAACAATGACCCAATCACCATAAGTTTGAGCAACCTTAAACGCTGCTCTAGCTCCTGCTTCGCTCCTTATCTTTAGGGTCACTCCTTTTCCCTGGTTTCCATGCAATGGCTTCATCACAACATCCATCGCCATCGCACGAACAGCCTCAACAGCTTCTTCTTCCGTCCTAACAATCTGTCCACGTGGTACGGGAACTCCACCATCACTTAGAATCTTCTTGGTCATTTCCTTATCACAAGAAATGTCAACTGCTATACTTGAAGTTTTATCCGTAATCGTTGCCTGAATACGCTTTTGGTAACGCCCATACCCCAATTGCAGTAGGCTGCTCTCATTAAGCCGATGTACAGGAATTCCCCGTTGCTGGCAGGCTTCAACCATTACTTGAGTTGAAACCCCCAATTTATAGTCAGCCATCACCTTGATAATACGGTTTACTGCGTGGGAGACATCAAAGGATTCATGATTTAATAATGCTTTTACCAGGGAAAATCCTTGTCTAAAGCCCTCAATGGCTCCCTCTTTGGCTTCATAATTAAAGATAATCTCATAGCAACCTGGCTCTTCTAATATAGCCATAGTTTTACCATATTTAATGACTTGCCCGGCTTGAGTCAAAAGGTCAATGGTCACATGTTCAATGACGTGGCCGATCAGGGTACCCTCTTGTAACCGTTCGAGAAATCCACCTAGTTTACCCCGTGAACAATAGTGGTCCCCCAAGGTCGGTAGATTCTCCACGAGGCGTTGCCGGAAATCTCCTAATTCATTGCTAAAACGTTCTGTCCATTCTTCGAGATCCACAATCGCCCGAATAATTGGCCGGTGACTGTAAACATTGGCCCCTTCGATCGCTCGGATTTCTCTAATCTCCATTGATTTGTTGTTCCCCCTTCAGTAACAATGGTAACTACCCAGCTAGTTTAACCTTTTTATCTTCTGGTATTCCCTATTCCTATCAATAGCTTGACTAAAATAGAGATACCCGATGTTTTAGATCAAAACCATAGCCGTCAGATAAAACGTGCATGGAAATAGGACTTAATACCAAAGTTTCTCCTGGAGTCGTTTCGGAAACATTGGTAATAGTTGAGGGAGACGCATCAACTACGGTGACGGTATTACTTCCAACCACCGAAAATCGTGCATCAGACTGCACTAAAATTGCTGTATCCTCGTCGATCCCCACACCAAGCACATAGGGATTTTGAGAGATTGCCGATAAGAGTCGACCGATACGCCCTCGTTGAGCGAAATGTTGATCAATCACGACCCCTCGAAGTAACCCTAAGCCGGGTGCCATCGTTAAGGTGTTTTTCTTTGGCGTTCCCGCGTCTCCTCCGACAATCATTGTATCCGACATGACAGAGGCTCCTGCACTCGTTCCTGCAATAATAACCCCCTTCTCATATAGCTGTTGAAGCATCCGTCCAAGTAACGTACCCCCAAGCAAACCGGTTATTCTCAGTTGGTCACCCCCCGTAAAAAAGACTCCGGTTGATTTTTCGAATTGCTTTTCTATCCCTTGTGTATTAGCCTGGGTGCGGTCTGAAACGTCAAGGACTTGTACTTCTTGAGCTCCTAGTTCTAAAAATAAAGCTTTGTACTCAGTCCCTACCTCACGAGGCAATTCCGTCGCAGCTGTTAAGATCGTAATACGACTTTCCCTACCGCCTGATTCCTGAACAAAACGCTTAAGAATCTTGCACTCTCCCTTTTTATCTTCTGCTCCACCGATAATAAGCAGCTTTCCTTCCACATGTTCAGCCAAGCTGATCCCTCCAGTCGGTTTATTCTCCACCTAAAGTGGGGTTAATTATGCAAAGAACATTCAGAAATCACTAACATACCATGAGATATAGACTAATTATTAATAAAGGAGGCCTAGCTCAGTGCCCATCAGTTCAATTTTAATTCATACCGCCCTTCGTAGACTTGAGTATTATGAAGGAAACCGACTGGTCTATAATTACCCCATTGCGGTTGGCAAAGGAGCAACTCCCACCCCCAACGGTAACTACATCATTGCTACTAAAACAGTCTCTCCAGGTGGTCCCTTTGGTAGTCGCTGGATGGGACTTTCTCTTCCACATTATGGAATTCACGGTACAAATAACCCGTCAAGCATTGGCCAAGCCGTGTCTAAAGGCTGTATTCGTATGCATAATCATGACGCCGAAAGCCTTTTCCAACGTGTCGAAATCGGGACCCCTGTGATCATCCAACGCTAACAGAAAGGGCAACTCAGGCAAACAAAAGGGCACGATGCTTCGTGCCCTACCCTGAAAAATACCTAATAAGGACTTCTAGGATACCCCCTCCGCATCTGGCCGCGTGTCTCTATACCCCCTACCCCATCTGTTCCGGTAATTGTATGCATCAGAATATCCTTCACCGAAACTATTTGATCCATAGGGGTAAACGCAATTCTCTCCACCACGAAAACTGGATCAAAGGCATGGATGAGCATACGCTTTGGAGACGAAGCAAAATTCGCCCCAGCTGATAGAATCGCTTCATAGTTCGATTGGCAAGCACCCGCAAAGATCACCAACGTATCCATGTCATGCTGAAAACGTCGGGCCTCCAGAACAGACTCCACAAAATAACGCGAACTCCGGTAACTGTCCAAACTATGAAAATCTTTTTTCCCCCTAATAAAGGCGTCATGCCCTGTCAACACCAAGATGTCCGTTGGATTTTCTTGTAAAATTTTACGGATAGCTTTTGGTTGTTCGATCTCAGATTTACAAATCCCCTTGGCTTGAATTCCCATTTGCTTATACGTTTTTATACATTGGCTTAAATACTCTTGGTCGCCATCAACCTGGAGCACCCTTCCTGGTATCTCAAAAAAGTCGCTTTTATCGTCCAGATCCGCTTTTCTTTCACTCGTTAATTTGTGTAATTTCTGATAAATCATCCGATTATCTTCACGCTCATAGTTGGCAACTTCAGCCGGACGTTTCACAATAAGATCGCTTATCGGCGCATTGGCTAGTAATCTTAAATTAAGCCCTTTGAGAATTACCGTACCTCTGCCTTCTAAGTTTCCATGTATCTCAGCAACGTGAAAGAAAATATCCTGTTGATGTGAGAACCTCGCCACAATATCACCAACGTGCAACATAGCCTGACCTCCTAATCGTCGTTCGATGTTCGTTTTTCGTGGTTCGAACGACACTTATTAATTTCGAACTACGAACCACGAATATGCTATATACTATGTCGAACCTATCCAAACGGCATATAGTATAACAAGTTATAATAGTCTCTCGGAGATTC
>DHWG01000120.1 GCA_002413075.1 Desulfosporosinus sp. UBA5188
GGTTTTATGTAAGTCGCAATGTCCACGAGCAGATCCGCAAAATCATCTACCTTGAACATTTTTAAGTGATATTCAGCTTTTAACAACCCTGGGATGACTCCAAAAAGGATCTTCACAGCCCCTGTAAAGGTCATCATGCCATGAGTTTTTAACTTGGAAATAGGAATGATGACATCGGCTTGCAAGGCGCAGTTAGTAATGGTTAAGCTTTTAGTGAGCTTTCCTTCTGGGTTATGGATCGTTGTTTGTCCAACATCTTCGTTGAGAATTGCGCCAGTTCGCTCGGCAACCTCTCGTAAGCCTGACCTTGTATAAATCGCCTGGAGTGAGTTCACTGTGTAAGGTCCACCCGGACTGTCTCCAATGATGGGAATTCCGCCGGCCTCCTGGACAAGGTGAACCATGGCTTCTACAACGCTGGGATGCGTCGTAACCGCTTCCTCAGGTCGTTTTTTCATAAGCAGGTTCACCTTTAGCAAAACCTTCTGACCCGGCTTCACAAACGTCGACATGCCCCCCAATTCGACAAGTCCTTCCCTCAGGCGCAATTCCACATCGGCTGTATACTCGGGACAATACTTCAGTACTACTTTCGCTTGCACTTAAGCTTCCACCCTCTCCAAGTCCTGAAAGAGATCCTGACCTTTTCCTGGAAAAGCACTAAACGTCTGGTCACATTGGAAATATTCTTGGCTCAAGTAATCTTGTTTTTGCTTTTCTTCCAACCCTTCAAACCTTTTCCTAGAACCTTGTTGCGTCTTATGCTCTAAAATAGCTTGCCATTTCCGCTCCGCCCAAGGTGAAATTGAAATCGTATAATCAACGTCTTGAAGCTTGTCGGCTGAAAGCCGCCATGCGGGCCTGACATAACACAAACGCGGCAGAGTAAAGGGCTTTCCTAAATCCAGTTCTATAGGCGCCTTAGCGAACTGTATCGCGGTCTGAGTAAAGTGATGAATGGCCCGATGATCCCTGTGTCCCGAGGCTCCGTCTGCTCCAAACGTAATAATAACCTGTGGCCGAACACCACGAATAATCCGAACGAGTTTCTCTACGATCTCAAGGGGTGGGGCTATAGGGACTTCCTTATCGCGATAGCCTAGAAATACAACCTTGGAAATCCCCAGAATCCCAGCTGCACTATGAAGTTCTTGTTCCCGAATGGCGCCAAGATCTTCCAGTTTACAGATCCCAGCTGCCTTGCCAGCCTCGCCCTTAGTTGCCGCCACAAGGGTAATGTTCACCCCTTGTTCAGCATATTTCGCGATGGTTCCACCCAAGGCAAAGGATTCATCGTCAGGATGGGCAAAGATGAGTAGCATCTGCATTGCCATACTTTTACTTCACCCTTTCATTGTGTTAAATATGTAAGTTAAATTAATCCTAATCAATCTATATAACTGTTAGCCAATGTAATTTCCTAATTAACAGGTCAAAATTATTATACCTCTTTTTATTGATTGAAGGAAATTTTCGCTTGGTACCCTTTGAGTTTTCTTTACCAACTGTAAAAATGTACCGGTAACAAGAGGCAACTTGATATGTTATACTGCAGTTGTCACTGACAAGCCTACGTGTTTAAATTATTAAGGAGGATTCGTTCATGCGCAAGACATCAAAGCTTTTACTCGGTCTTCAAGTTGCTATCTTGATGACCGCAGTCGCCTTACCTGTACAAGCCTCGGTAAATATAGGTGCACCTAGGACCTTATCAGGTTCTGTTGTTAGCCTTCATTCTTATGTATATGGGACAACGCAAGCCAAAATTACAACGCCAACGACCACAAATGTTCAAACTTCAACGCCCGCTCCTGCTCCAGTTTCTACACCGGCACCAGCACCCTCTACAACTACAAGTCCTGCTCCGACAACTCCAACAGCCACAGGCATTCCTTCTGTGACGGTCTTAACGGCCGATGAGCAGCTGATGGTGGATACGATTAATCAAGAACGCGCCGCCGCTGGTGTAAACCCGGTTCAAGTAGACCTTCGTCTAGCTTCAGTGGGACGTGCTAAAGCCAACGATATGAAGGTTAACAATTACTTCAGTCATACCTCCCCCACTTACGGAAGCCCATGGGCCATGATGCAACAAGTAGGGATTACCGTGAAATGGGCTGGAGAAAATATTTCTGGTAATAAGTCCGTCTCTGGTTCCATGGCAGCTCTGATGCTAAGTCCTGGACACAGAGCCAATATTCTCGATCCTCGTTTCACGCATGTCGGCGTAGGCATTGCTTATGGAAGCGCCTACGGCAACCTGTATGTGCAAGAATTCTTGCAACAATAGTTTCTAATGGGCCTCCCTCTGGAGGCCTTTTTTTTTATAAATACAATTTAGCTGGTTACATTACCCAAGGTGGAAGCTAGTTTATTTTTATGATATAATATATAGAAAATATTGGAATATGATTGAATCAGAATCCCAGCCTAAAATACAGGAGGGGAATAGGTTGAATATTACTGATAACATTGTAAGAAACATTAAAGAGTATCTTATCAAAGAATTAGCACCCCACACATTAATTCTTTTTGGTTCATCCGTAAAGGGTTATTTTCGTGAAGATAGCGACATTGATATTGCTTTTATTAGTGCCAAACAAATTACGTGCTATGATCTTTATCTCTTGGCTCAGGCACTAGCTATAGAGGTAGGTAGGGAAGTTGATTTAATTAATTTCAGTCAAGCATCCACGGTCTTTAAAGCACAGATTCTTGGCTTAGGTCAAGTTATCTATTCCAACAACCCTGAGAAACTTGCGGAATGTCAAATATGGACGCTCAAAGAGTATGCCTTACTTAATGAAGAAAGAGCCGAAATCCTCAGAAATATTTCTGTGAGGGGAAGTGTCTATGGTGGATGATGTTGTCTTGAATAAAGTCGCGATTATTGAGCGTTGCATTCGTCGCATTCAAGAAGAGTACCAGGGGGATTTATTAAACCTGGAGAATTATACGAAACAAGATTCAATTATCCTTAATATTCAACGATCTTGCGAAGCAAGCATTGATCTTGCGATGCATCTGGTGGCTTCGAAGGCTCTAGGTATTCCCCAGTCAAGTCGAGAGGCCTTTGATCTAATACAGCAAGCTGAAATTATTGACGAACAACTTGCTCAGAAACTCAAGGCAATGGTTGGATTCAGAAATATTGCTGTCCACAATTATCAGACCGTTAACTTAGAAATTGTACAGGGCATTATCGAGAAGAACTTAGCGGATCTCCTTAAATTTGGGCAACTGCTTCTTTCTATATAAGTGAACGACTAAACAGAAAAGAAACGGGGTTGAGCTTTCAGTGCTCGGCCCCGTTTCTTGCAATTCAGGCACAATGCGATTCTATATAGTAAGGAGATTGACCTGTTATTTCCGTAATAATGGCTATGACGCTATTAGTATATGGATCTGGTCATATTGAATCAAATTTCTATCTCTCCATCAGTCTTATGGCAGACCCAAGTTTTAGCCGCCTACAGCTATGCTGGCTATGATCGTATGGGTACTTCCGTTGATGACTGAGACATTGGTACTGCCATGATTTGAAATATAGATTCGGTTCGTTGCCGGATTCACGTTCACTCCTTCTGGAGACGCACCTGCCGGAATGGTTGCAATAACGACATGGGTAAACCCATCAATAACGGAGACATTGTGACCACCCCGGTTCGTAACATAAATTCTGTTCGTGGTAGGGTTTACGCCTACACCTACTGGACTGGTACCCACAGTAATGGTGGTAATGACCGTATTGGAGTTTCCGTCAATGACTGAGACATTATTGCTGCCAAAGTTTGCTACGTAAATTCGGTTCGTCGTTGGATTCACACCTACGCCGAAGGGCCCTGAACCAACTATTACGTTTCCTATGAAGGAATTGGTTTCTCCGTCGATCACTGAGATAGTGTTGCTGCTCGAGTTTAGAACATAAGTTCGCTTAACGGAGGAAGGAATCGTCATTCCAGGCGTTCTTGCTATTCCTTCCATACCCGTTGGAAAAAGCTCTAGAGGCAGCATGTTATGAACTACAGTCCTATCTCCAGCGGCATCTTTTCCCCAAGCTGAGATTTCTACAGAGTCGGTGTTGGTGATAAACCAAAACTCAAAAGCGTCAAACTTTGCGTAATAGTCATAATTTGATACTTCCCCAGGTGCCAAGGTTAATAAATCTAAAACGTACTCTTGCTTAGAAATTCCATTCCAATAAAAACCATTTACTCGAATGGTCGTACTTGCTGGGTCAACATTAGAAATTCTCACGGTGAGCGTTGAACTTGGTCTTACACCGCAGACTTCAGTATTCTCGATCAATCCGGTGGTTAAGAAAGCCATAGCTCCCCCTCCTCGCCTAGTTTGGTGATTTCAGTTAAATTAGGTTTATATCTTCAGCCCTAACCTGATGAATTGAAGTATGATTACGGTTGCGAATGAGACAAGTATATATCCTACCCGAGTATATATCCTACCCGAGGATACATCATCCCTATTTTCATAACGGAATGGCATTAAGCTCTGAAGGTAGCACCCGATGCGCTGGATTCAGATTGTCATCGGCATTTTTACCCCAAACTGAGATCTGCATAGAATTATTGACGGTCATAAACTGAAATTCAAAGGCATCAAAATTGGCATAGTAATTTCTGTTCAGCGCCCCCCCCGGTGCAATAATGATGATCTCACTGACATACTGCACCTTCGTCGCCCCATCAATATAAAAACCAATAATTTGCACCGAATCGTTAATTAGGCCGTCATTAGTGATTCTTAAATCAACTGTGGACGTCGGCCTCACGCCTGCGATAGCTGTATTTTCCAAGATGCCCGTCGTTACATATAACATTTTTCAAGGCCTCCCCTTGCTTTATCTAATAATATTAAATGCAGTTCCATCATGAACATCAACCGAAATTAACACTCAGTAAATCCAAAACATCTTGAATTGGATTGTGAATCGTTGCAGTATTGGAACCGGCGAACAGCAATCCGACTGCCAAGTTATTGACATCTAACAAGAGGGAACCGCTGTCTCCTGGCGAGGACATATTGGTGGTAATGATTTGGTGATCAAAACGTAGAATTCGTCCCGGCCCGTACTGCACATCGACCATAGCATCTAGAACTGTAATCTGACCAAACGTTAAGCCAGTAGTTCGTCCCGACTTTTTGACGTCCATATTTATAACTGGAGTAGTGACTCCTTGAACCAGACCGATCTCGAGAATATCTGGAATGATCATGCTATTTTCCAGCGGTTCTCCAATGGCACAATCTACCACATTAATTGCTGGGTAATCGGCTAAATTAACAAATCGTTTCAGGCAGGCAATAATATACTGTCGATCTGCGTAACCAAGATCAACGTGGACAAAATCAACGGGTCCAGGTTGATAGATTCGATCATTGATACTGGCCCTTTGGTCGTTGCCATTCGTAGCATTCGCTAGGACATGATTGTTTGAAAGGATCATCGGTTGCGCAGTAGAGTTATCATAAACCACTGCTCCGAACGTCCCAGCCGTAATTAAATAATGACCAATGCTCACTCCTGGAGGCGCAGGTCTTACCTTTTCTGTGCGACTTTGGAGCGGTTCTAGCATTTCAACTTCCAACGCTTTGAGTTCGCCTACTTCAATAACATCCGTCACCATACTATTAACATTCTTGGGTACAAGTTCATGCTCAGTAAGCTGTTCAGGAGGAAGTTTTTTAGTTACTAAAACAATAATAGCTTCCTGTTCAGTTTTTACACCTTTAACTTCTTTAAAGCCATACCCTACCCCGACAACCTGCGGGAGGGTTAATAGCTTGCTTTTGCTCTGCTCATCCAGCCTATCCATCATAAATCCCCCATCATCCCTCTCCCCTTGCAGAGATTGGGTTTAATTTAACCACTCGGGAAATAATCGTTTTGCTCTCTCTTGTACAATCAAAGAACACGCTTCGATTGGATGTTTGCTCATGTTTTCACCGTGCCAACGATAAGCCAACAGCGGTTCGTCCAAAAATCCGCAAGAATTATGCCTAAGAAAGCGGAACCACAAGTCATAATCATGGGCTTGGGGCAGATTCTCATCGAAACCACCGATCTTCTCTAAAGCAGAACATCTCATCATGACGGATGAACCGTTAATAAAGCAGCCCTCCATGAGCTTGGTCACCATTTCCTGCTTGTCGGAGTAAAATGCAGAATTCACTTCATATTGTTTTTTTCCAGAGGCGTCAATCACCACAAAGCTCGTGTAGCTAAAACCAAAACTGGGATCACTTTCCATCAGGCTTACCTGTTTAGATACTTTTTCACCTATCATTGTGTCATCTGCACTTAACCAGCAGACGTACTTACCCGTTACAAGAGACAACCCAAGGTTTAAAGCACTGGGTGTTCCCCCGTTTTCTTTAAGAATATAGTTGATTTTGGAACCATAAGTCTTCACGAGTTTGGCTGTTCCGTCGTTAGAACCATCATCAATCACAAACACCTCAAGATTTGGATAACTCTGATTGATGACACTATCAATTGCGTACGGGAGATACCGAGCGTGATTGTAGGTGGGTATGACAACGCTTACTCTGGGAATTAACATTAGCGGTCCTCCTTAATGGCAAATAAACTTCAGGTGGCTCTTATCCTCCATCTGAAGTTTATTTGACTGATCCAGGGACTTAGTGGCGGTTAGCCATTGGATAAATCTTCTTCATCCACTCTACGGTAATGGGTAATCCCTCTTCTAACAACACCTTCGGGTCATGACCAAGGTCAGCAATAGCTTTGCTAATATCTGGCCGTTTACTGACCGTATTGTGTTTGTCTTCTGGAAGATACTTTACTAATTTCGGATCACCATCCGTATACTTGAGCACCGATTCGCTTAAGTCTTTAACACTCCGATATTCCGTTCCCCCAAGGTTATACACTTCGCCTGGCTTGAAGTTATTGGCCACGTTGGCTATGCTCGAGATTAAATCATCAACATACATAAACACACGGAAGTAGCCTTCATAAACCTCATATGGAATCCCCATTAACGCTCTATAGATAAAGAGGCACACAACACTACGGTAGGAATGATAGAACTCACCAGGACCGTAGGCATTGAATAAACGCAGTCTAACTATTGGAGATTCATACTTCTTTTCAAAGTTGATCACTTGAACTTCATTAGCCCATTTGGTTAAAGCGTAATCATTATGCTGAATAATCGTCTTTTTCAACGGTAAATCCTCTGTCAATATAGGTTCAGCTGCTTCGCCGTAAATTTCGGAGGAACTTGTAAAGATCAGTTTAAAGCCCTTTTTTAACTGCCATTCCATAATGTTTCGTGTCCCAATGACGTTTGTCTTCCAAAGCGTGTCATAATAAAGCTCTCCATTGATGCGGCCAAACTCAGCGGCTAAATGAAAGACAAAATCATAATCTTGCTCAAAAACCCGTTCTAATTGACGATACTCAGAAATATCCGCCCTAATATATTTTTCTCCAAGATGATGTTGCAAATCAACTTCCCAAACATCATGACCTCGGAATTGAAGGACTTCTACTAAGCGCGAGCCTAAAGTCCCCTTACTACCGGTTACTAGAATTTTAGCCATTTATATTTGCTCCCCTTTTTATCTATTATTTTATTTCCCCTGTAAAGCCCATTATTTAAGATCTAAGGCCTTATGCCGATCCATTACAATCTTAGCCGCTACTTGATCCTGCTTCTTGCTCATCTCATTAACCTCATCCTCTGCCTTAAACCCTGCTTCACGCAGTTCAATCGACGTAAATAAGGGATCTTGCACCCAAACAGTGTTTCCAGCGACCTCTAAAGCTCTGACCAAATCGACGCCTCTACTGTTGTTGAGATCCTTTACGCCTGTTTTAAACGTCAAACCTTTGACTAGGACCTCTTTAGCACTTCCCACCTGTTGAACTAGTCTAGCTCGATAATCCCGGTCCGCTTGTTCCGTGCCTTCTAACATAGTGGAGTGACAAACCGTTCGTATGAAACCCATGTCCTTTGGCAGACACTCCCCACCAATGCCCCAGTCGGTACTGAGTAGTTCCACGTTACTCTTACTATTCACAGCCCTTCTTAGCTCATCAAAATCCATTCCTTGGTCAATGCAGTGGCCATAAATTTCTTGAGCAAACGCCACATCAACGTAGCGTTTGACGTTCTCAACCACTTTGGACAACTCCGCCACCCTGATATCAGTTACTTCAACCAGAAGGGGAACCAACGGAGTGTAAAACTCACGTCCCTTTTCTAAGCAGGCAGTTGTATACGCACCCATCACTCGCGGGGTATCACAAACGGTTTTATCAACTCCAAACATGACCCTATGGGGTACATGAATCAAGAAAAGATCGTTTCCTAATTCGAACCCCTTTTTCTCTAAGAATTCTCGTACGCGAATCATAGTTTCCGGCGGCAACGTCGATTCAATAGAAATTAAAGAACCCGGATTGATGATCATTTTTTCTAAAGCTGCGAATAAGTTTTGACCTTGACTACCAGTGGAAGGAGCCATTAACCAAACATCGATCCCGGTTAATTCTCGATAATCTGCGGTCACCCTATAACCCTTACTCCGTAATTCTTCGATTCTACTTTCATTCACATCCACCCCCATGACCTTACCAGGAAATCTCTCGCCCAAGTAAGTGAAGAGATTGAAGCCGATATTACCTAACCCAACGACACATATTTTCATGATTGTATTCATCCTCCCCCTAACTCGTCTCTATAAGTTATGGTAGTCCACCTATTTTTGACACAACAGCGCATCAAAGAACTACCAAATACGTGATCTACGGAGACAGAAATCGCGTAATAATGAAAACTCGGTAACTTCCCTGATAAGTCTTTTATGAGAAAAAAGGTTTTTTTCCTGTGATAAATAAAAAGGTCATATCTATTAAAATGTCCCTTTCGGTTTCCACAAGGTTATAGGCTTCTTTAAACCGTTCTGAAGCCTGCGAATGGAGCCTGTAAATTTCTTTTTGGGTTAATTCTGGTAATCCACTATGCTCCAACCAATTACTTACACTAACTTGAGGAACAACGTACGTCTCCTCTTTAATTTCCACAAAGCCTGCTTGCGTTAATAAATCACGTAAATTCTCAGCCAAAAAACTATGCCTGATTTCTTTTAGAGAGAAAATCGCTTGATAATCTGACAATAGATCTGGCGAAGGAGGTATTCCTTCACAAATTACGACCTTACCGCCTAATCTCAGAACCCGAAATATCTCATCCATGGCCTTGGGTAAATCGCTAATTATATGGTGCAGAACCATTCTAGCAATAACTTTATGGTATACTCCCTCCGGATAAGGCAAAGCCCGTAGATCCGCTTGATCCAATTGTAAATTTGGATGCAGTTGTCTCGCCTTTTCTATCATAGCCATAGAAGAATCAATTCCGGTCACCTTAACAACCCTTTCTTGAATTGCTGCAGCAACTAACCCCGTGCCCGTCCCCACATCTAGCACTTCATCATCCGGCTTCAACCTGGCAAATGACAATAACCTTTCCAACATCACCTGATCATTAGCCCATTGGAGTTCTATATAACCATCCGCTCGTCTCTGACTAAAACATTCAAAAATATCAGGAAGCGTTGTTTCAACGTGAGTTGGGGTAACTAGTCCAAGCGCGCGTAAAATGGCAGGGTAGACCTGAAGATAACTAATATCTTGATAAATATTACTTTTCAGTTGTGGCCCGCGAAAAGCATAGAATCCGACGTCCGAATGAACTCCCGTAGCTAGGCTCTGATTTGTCCAAGGTGTCACGTAGGTACCATCAGGCAATATACGTTCAAACCCTTGATAATCTCCAATCATTACGTTTGCCCGTTCCTTGGGATCAAAAACTTTTGCCGTTGGCTGCATCCCATGATCCGAAATAAAGAGTACGGCTTCTGGTTGACAATCCTCAATTATTTCACCGAGGAAACGATCTAATGCTTGATACGTTTGAAGTGTTACCTCCAAACACGCCGGATGTTGGGTAAAATGTCCGAAAAGATCAAGGTCTGTCGTGTAATAAAACATAACATCAACAGGATATGCCTTATATAATTGTTGAATCTTTCCCCGATACCAGCTCAACTTACGCGTCAAGTGTTCTGGGTATTCCGCATAATAGTTTTGTTCCAGGATTTCCTGTAGCTTTTCTACGGGGGCAGAAGCAAAGGGCTCCCCAATTCCATAAGCCGAGATAGGCGAAGGTATTAAATCCTTTGGATATCCTTCCGTCAATTGATCCTTTAGACTGGCTGGGAACGTATAATCATTTCCTAACCTGGGTTTTCCGCTCCAAAAAAAGCCATCAACGACAGGCGCGGGATAGGTATACAGTCCCTCAACCATTCCGAAACTTAGGCTTTGTTGGTTCAGTGTATTCCATAAATAATAGGGTGCTGAATTAACCGGTTGATTAGCCTTGGGATTGCTTAACCGCAAGTACTGAACTCCATGTTTTTCCGGTGGTAAACCCGTATAGAAAGATGTCCAAATATCGCAAGAGTAAAACAGGCTCTTCACCCGGCCATAGGCCCCTTCGTTGCACATCTTATCCAGGTTCGGCAAAATATCACGATGGTTCAAGATAATCTCGGGATCTGCCGCATCAATTCCGAAAATTAATAACTTCAAAATAGACAACTCCTTCTTGTTGGCCATCCATTAATCGGAGGACTAGTTCCATAATATTCCACGTATTAGACAAGTGTGTCTAATACATACTTTCTAACTTTTGCTGTCATGATTGCCACCTTGATATCCTTCGTAACATACACTGTAACCAGAACAAATTATGCCATCAATGTAGGAGGATTAATTATGAAGCTAGTAATTCCCGTACTAAGTCTTGAAACAGGGGGGACCCGTTTTATTTATCAGTTAGCCAATGAAATGGTCGATAAAGGACACAGCGTGGAAATCGTGCTCCCTGAAAAAGCCGCTGTGGCTTGGCCGCTACGGGCCCAAATTACTCGGGTCAAAGAGCTGACTCCGGATACAATACCCTCTGCGGATTTCATACTTCCAAATTTCTACCCCACTGTTTTTCCAGCTTGGGAATCCAAAAAAGGCCGAGTCGTGCGACTTAGCCTTGGATACGAACCCATATGGGTGGAAGAGAAAGAGAAAGCTCTGGCTTCTTACCTTATTGATGCACCGATAATTTCCCTTTCCGAGTGGCATCGTCAATTAATTTTACAAGGAACTGGGCGCAATAGTACCGTGATCCCTGGAGGGGTTGACGCCACGGTTTTTCAACCATCCCCTAAAAAGTCACTTTCCAGCGGACGTCTTTCAATTGCTTATATCCTTCGTTCCAAGGAACATGGCTATACTTGGAAAGGGACTGAGGACTTTTGGGAAGCTTGCCAGAATTTAGCTCAGTTGGTTCCTGCCTTTGACGTTCAAGTTGTCGCACCGGAAGGGGCAAACTACCCAGCACCCCTTCCCTATGAAATCGTGGAAGCCGGCTCTGACCGCGAGATGGCCCGTTTCTATGCCCAGGCGGACATTTTCGTATCGACTTCCTATTTTGAATCGTTTTCCATGCCGCCTTTAGAAGCGATGGCCTGTGGCACAGCTGTCGTAACCACCGATAATGGTGGTAACCGCGATTATACGAAAAATGGAGAGAACTGTTTACTTGTTCCCCCCAGCGATGTAAACCAGCTCACCCTAGTTTTAGCCCATCTGTTAACTCAGGAAAAGGAGCGAAATCGCCTGGCCCAAACTGGCTTGCAATTTGTCCAGCCTTGGACCTGGCAGCATACAGCGGATCAATTAGAAGCCTTATTTTTGCAGTTATCCCGCACCTAAATTGCCCTTCTTTAGACTAACAACGGACGACAATCCTTCCAAGCTATGAGGGCATCGATAGGATCCGCGTATTGGCCGTAGACTTCCACGAAAGCTAAATTTCTCTTATCGTGGAACTTACTGAAAATAACGACATTGTAACCAAGCTTTTCGAAATCCTCAACGTCCCATCCCGATCGATGCCGTTGAAAGCTTTCCCCCCCTAAGCCGTAATGATCAACGTCTAGTTGTTTGAAAAAGCCCCGGGGAGTAAAGACGATAACCTTTTTAGCAGCGATCTCCTCAACTTGGCTCAAGACCTCCAAGGCAACCTCTTTTTCAAAATGCTCAATGACATCAATCAACGTGACACTATCTAGGGAGTTAGGCAGAAATAGTTTGCTCAAGTCCTCTGCCCTGTAATTCAGTTTAATAAACTCATCACCACACTGAGCATGCTCCAAGTATGGCCTGTGCGCATCAACCCCAATTTTTATAGGACAACAAAATTCTGTCAGGGTCGCTCCAACACCACAACCAACATCTAGGACCGTATGGGAATCCGACAGGAGTTCATTAATGGTAACGAGGAAATCTTTATGGTCTACAACTTTGATTGTCACTGGCTGAACATCCTTTCAAAGTAAATTTCTTTCTTAAAATAGGGTATTCAGATTTCCCGTTAAGGTACCATCGGACTCACAAATCCCCTACTAGAACGCATAAACTATAGTACCGTTACAAAAAGGGAGGACAAACCATGAAAATTGTGTTTCCAGTTCTAAGTTTAGAAATGGGGGGTGGGGCTCGTTTTATCTATCAACTAGCGAATGCCCTAGTAGATAGAGGCCATGATATCGAAGTAGTCATGCCTGAAAATGCAGCCCAAGTGTGGCCCTTGCGTGCTAAACTAACACGAGTCAAAGAATTGACCTCTTCCTCCATTCCTTCAGGAGACTTTATACTCCCCAATTTTTATCCAACGGTTAAGCCGGCGTGGGAATCAAAGAAAGGCCAGGTCGTGCGACTCAGCCTTGGCTATGAACCCCTATGGGTTCCAGATGCGGTCACTGCTAAGCAATCCTATCTGATTGGCGCCCCAATCATGTCCATATCGCAGTGGCACCGCCGACTCATACTCCAAGAAACGGGTCTAGAAAGCACGGTCATCTCTGGTGGAGTGGATACCTCCACGTTTCACCCTTATCCTAAATTGTCTCAGCAAACAGGCCGCAAGACTATATTTTACATCATGCGCGACCCTAATTCTGGGTATACCTGGAAGGGGGGGGAAGACTTCTTAAAAGCCGTCACCCGTTTAAACGATCAGATGGATTTTAACTTAACTGTTTCCATTCCAGAGGGTGCCTCGTTCACAAGCCCTGTGCCTTGTCAGATTAAGACCTCGACCACGGATCAAGAGCTAGCTCAAATCTATGCTGAAGCAGACCTCTATGTTTTCACCTCTTATTTTGAAGCGTTTGGCCTACCTCCCCTTGAAGCGATGGCTTGTGGCACCGCCGTAGTGACCACTGATTGTGGTGGAAATCGCGAATACACTAGAGGCGGTGAAAACTGTTTGTTAGTTGCCCCTAGTGACATTGAGCAACTAACTGCAGCGATGTATCGTGTCTTGACACACGACGACGAGCGTCACCATCTAGCCTCCTCAGGCCATAAATTTGCCCAAGCTTGGACATGGCAACGTACCGCAGAACAAGTAGAAGCTTTCTTAATGAGCCTTAAATAGTTCTCTCAATGTAAGAGAACGATGAAAGGAACAACAAGAAAAACGGGATCGAGTTTAGCACTCGGCCCGTTTTTCAGTTGCCTAATCATTCACTTCATTTGGACAATTTATTTCTTTTCTGAAACTCCTATTCCCAACACGCCCTCTAGATACTTTTTATTATAAAGAACCTGAGTATCTTCAGGGCGGTATTTCCTAGCAATCTCATTATGCTCATACGACAACTGATGTTTGCCTAATCGGTCATAACAAACACACAACTGCAAATGAGGTAACCACGTCCAGCAGGCGTCATTTTTCGGACCCCAACTATTGATGGGCATCTCCAATTGCGTCGCCATCTTATACCAAAATACACCTTGTTCATATTTCTCAGAACCCAGGAAATAGTATCCTAAGCGACAGCAAAACTCAGCTCGAGGGTTAGCATACTCAAAGGATTTCAGGATATATTCAAGTTCTTTGTCCTTTTGCCCTAACTCCTGAAAACAACTAGCCAATTTTCCGCACGTTGCAAGATTGTCCTCGACCCATCCTTGCCCTGTCTTGAGGAACTTCTGGTAAAATTCAATAGCCCGCTCATTGAACTTGTGATCGTTAAGTTCATTGGCATAGTAGTATAAATCCCTTGGGGAGAAATCTTCACCCTTGGACAAACGCTTCTCGTAGATCGTCAAATTTCGATTAGAATCATCCTTGCCCATGTCCTTGTGTGTCACACAAATATCTGAGTTTAATACAGGACCATAAACCTCCAGATACTCGTGTACAGACCCAATCCAACGAAAGTTTTTACTCCGTTTGACCAAGCGATTTCTTCTCAAACTGAAAGTAACTGCACCAAACTGGTCGCATGCTAAGTTATAGGGCATATTGACGACGTCCATTAAGGGATCTAAATTTTTCTTCAGTTTCAGAAACTGCGCACGATCTGAGGCTGCTAAAACATCATCTGCATCAAAAGGAAACTGGGTATCCACGTTGAATCACAGTCCATCGCTCCAACTGTTCCTTTAGATTCTAAGAGCCCAATAAAAGGCAGTAAGATTACTCTAGCCATGTTAGTACGCAATGAAGCTAACAGATATCTAGAAAGAGTTCTTAAGCATGCTTCCCACTATATTGACGAAGCTGTTATTCTAGACGATGCCAGCGAGGACAATACTGTAGAGGTGTGTAAAAATGTTCTTAACGGTATTCCTCTCACTATTGTTTCCAACTCTGAACCAGGCTTCGATAATGAAATAGCGCTCAGAAAAAAGCTTTGGGAATTGGCAATTGCAACCGCACCAGATTGGATTTTAGTTTTGGATGCTGACGAAATTTTTGAAGACAAAACATTTGAGATTATAAGAGAGTTAGCCAAAGCACAGGAGATATACCATTATTCTTTCCGTTTATATGACATGTGGAATGAGAATTTTTACCGTGAAGACACTTACTGGAGTGCCCATACAATTTATCGTCCCTTTATGATCAGGTATGTTCCAGAAATCAATTACATCTGGAAAGAAACGCCTCAGCACTGCGGGCGTCTTCCGCTAAACCTCTACGAATTACCTGGGGAGCTTAGCCAAGTGAAACTTAAACACCTAGGCTGGATGAAAGAGGCAGACCGTCTCTACAAATATAATCGCTACAAGCAGCTTGATCCCAATGCTGTCTACGGCATAGGGGAACAATACGAATCCATCCTTGATGCCAACCCTAATTTAATCCTCTGGGAGGAATAATGGATGTAAAGATCGGGCCCCCAATAGTAGCCACTGTCTCGCTCAGAATGA
>DHWG01000136.1 GCA_002413075.1 Desulfosporosinus sp. UBA5188
CTGTACCCGTTTGGGCCGGATCTACATCTTAGCATTTTCAACTCGCATTGTCAATCACTAATTTTTTTCAGTTTTGATTAAGTAGTTCGAGGTTTTAACCCCTCGCTTGTTCAATCCTTGTGCTCCTTCGTGGCGCTCAGTTATAGTACCATTTATATCGTATGCTGTCAACTATTACTTTTATTTGTCATTAATTTGGGTTTCAAAGGGGCTCCATACCAGTTGTGACTCACACCGCGTCTCTTCTCTCTGCTGGGAAAAACAACATCAAAATAAAACTCAATACCGCCAAACAAAACAAACCCCAAAAGACATATTGCAGGGCAATTGCCAAGCCAGATGTCATGATTCGTAGAACTTCTTGAGGAAGCATCCGTCTCTTTACTGGGTCAAGTAAGACGTTGATGACATCAATGTTGAACGTATCCCTACTAAAGCCCTGTAGATATCTTGTTAGGGTAGAATTTAGAATACCACCAAGAACAGCTGCACCCATAGCATTGCCCAAGATGTTCATAAACATATTAGAGGCGGTAGCCACTCCACGTCTCTCCCACTTCACGCTGTTTTGTATCCCCAAGATAAATACAGTTCTAGCAAGTCCCATCCCAAGCCCAATCAATAAGCAACCCATTCCTGCCCAGGGCCATCCTCTTTCTGGGCGTAATGTTATAAAGAAGACCGAACCCATAAGAATCCAACTCCCACCGACAACTGCGATGCGTCTGAACCCATACTTGAGCATGACCTTTCCCGCCACAGTAGCCCCAATGATCCAACCAATGGACATGAAGGAAAGAGCAAAGCCCGCTATAATTGGAGATTTTCCCATGACCCCTTGAATATAGGTTGGTAAAAACGAGGCAACACCAATAAGTACCACGCCAGTCGTCAACGTCGCTAAATTCGCTACCACAATTAAAGGATCCCTCCAGATTTCCAAGGGCATGATGGGCTCTGACGCATGTTTTTCTTGAATAACGAAAAAATACGTTCCGACTAAAAACACCCCTAATAAAAGGAGTACTGGAGCGGAATACCAGGACCAAACAGTTCCGGCCTGTATGAAAACGACCATTATGGCACTGATCGAGATAAAAATCAGTGCTGAACCCACGTAATCAATTTTGTGTTCTTTTTTATGCACTGTTTCTCCCAAGAAAAACCAAACTCCAACAACGGTAAGAACCCCGATCGGAATATTCACCCAAAAAATCCAAGACCATCTGACATATTGCACAAAAAATGCCCCTAGACCCGGTCCAAGAATGGAAGAAACTCCCCAGACAATGGAGATATACCCTTGAACACGGGCTCGATCTGTCATTGTAAAGATATCACCCACAATTGTCATAGCAATGGGCTGGACTGCTCCAGCTCCGAGACCCTGTATTAAGCGAAAAAGAATCAGCATATTCATTGTTTTAGCAAAACCACAGAGCACAGATCCCGTCAGAAAAATAAGGACTCCAAAGGTGAAAACGGGCTTTCGTCCGTACAAATCAGCCAGCTTCCCATAAATTGGTATAGTCACCGCTTGGGCGAGCAGAAATGATGAGAAAACCCAACTAAACAGCGAGAATCCGCCGAGATCGGCCACAATGCTAGGTATGGCTGTTGCCACAATCGTCCCTTCGATAGCGGCCATAAACATCGCTAATAAAATGCTCCCCAAGACAATTTTACGATTTGTCTTAATGATAGCCATCTTTATTATTCCTCAGCCTGAATCTTATATTTTTCCAAAACTGCTTGAATTGTAAACCACTCCACTTCCTCTGAGAGAAGTTCTTTAATAGGGCGCAATTTTTCTCGACCCACACGACGGACTGCCTCTAATATAAGTGGTTCCTGTTCGACCGGAATAAAATCATCCCAGGGAATCACTTGTCCATCGAGACCGCATTTCACGAGATGTTGCTGTACTGTGAGTGCCGTAACATTTCGCACTCTCGCGATGTCTTTTAAGGAATACCCTTCTTGGTAAAGTATGAAAGTTTGCTGATGACTCAGTACTTTCTCACCAGAAGCTTTCGCTGATTTATGAGTTTGAGGTATGTCTATACTAGCTGATGGAGACGGAACTATAGACGGCACCAAAGTCGGAGTCTTAATAAACTCCTCCGGTCTAGCTTGTTGAGCTAATATTCCTGTGTCGATCGCCTGGCTAAAGACCCTAATTTCCTCCAAAAAAATACTCCCGTATTTTTCCAGCTTACGTTCTCCCACCCCACTAATGCGAATCATCGAGTGCAGATCTCTAGGACAGTGCTGAGCTAACTCTCTCAGCGTACTATCTGCAAAAATCATATAAGGCGGCACGTTTTCCCTAAGTGCTAATTCTCTGCGCAGTGCACGGAGGCGATCAAACAAACTGATCTCTACCTCTTCATCACGAGAAGGTTGAGGGGTAATTTTTTGTGAGACTGTGGCTTCTCCTTTAATCACTAAAACTGCATTAGGTAGGAGTTTAACCACTGGGTACTCACCCCCTGATAATTGCAAAAAATTCTCCGCCACTAGATAGCTAATGCGATCTTTAATATCTTGTAATGGCATATCATGCATAATTCCATGTGTAGTAAGTTCATCAAAACGGAGCTCCCGAATCTTCGCCTTGCGAGATCCTTTTAACACCTCAGCCACCAAGCCTATTCCAAACCGTTCTCGCATCCGATAAATACAGGAAAATATTTTTTGTGCTTCTATGGTTATATCCACCATTTCACGCTCATCGTTACAATTACTACAGTTTCCGCATTCCTCTTGAATTGCTTCTTCTCCAAAATACTCAAGAATAGTCTTACGCAAGCACCTAGGAGAATGACAGTAATCCACCATCCCTTGCAGCTTCTTAAGTTCACTATTTTTTCGTTCTGGTTGAAATATAGTCTGTTCAATCAGAAATCTTTGCAGCACCACGTCCTGGGGAGAAAACAACAAAAGACATTCCCCCGGTTCTCCATCTCGACCAGCGCGCCCCGCCTCCTGGTAATAGGCTTCCATATTTCTTGGCATATTGTAATGGATGACATAGCGAACATTGGATTTATCAATTCCCATCCCAAACGCATTAGTTGCCACCATAACCGTTCTTTCATCGAAGAGGAAATCTTCTTGACTCTTTTGACGATCCGCCTCTTTCATTCCTGCGTGATATTTACCAGCTCTTAAACCATTTTTAGCTAAAAAGGCCTGAAGGTTGTCTACCTCTTTACGAGTGCCAGCGTAAATAATCCCCGACTGATCAGCATGTAACTGGGCATACTCCAAAACAAAAACCTTCTTATTTCCCCCTCTGAACGTGGAAAAAGAAAGATTTGGGCGGTCTAAGGCCGTCACAAAAATATTGGGTCTTTTTAACCCCAATTGTAAAATTATATCTTGCTGAACCTCCTCAGTTGCTGTTGCAGTAAAAGCTCCAATCAGAGGTTGCTGAGGAAACGTCTTGAGAAAAGGCCCTAGATGAAGGTAGCTCGGCCGAAAGTCATGTCCCCACTGAGACACACAATGGGCTTCATCAATCGCCACGAAAGAGACATTCAGTGTCTCCAGAAGGTTACGAAAGCTTTCTGATTCCAGGCGTTCAGGCGCTACATAAAGGAGCTTATATTCCCCACGCTCCGCTTTTTCAATTCGAGATCTAGATTCTTTAACGGACAGCGAACTATTAATAAAAGTTGCTGGTACCCCAAACTGTTGCAGGGCATCCACTTGATCTTTCATCAAAGAAATCAGCGGTGAGATCACAAGTGTCGTTCCCTCAAACAATAATGCAGGGATTTGGTAAGCAAGCGATTTACCCGCCCCTGTTGGCATAACGGCTAACGTATTCGTACCACGTAGTAAACTTTCAATCACTTTTTGCTGGCCATCGCGGAATTGGGTGTATCCGAAATACCTTTGCAACACACTCAAGGCTTTTTCTATCATAAAGATACGCATCTCCTTTAAGTTAACACTCCTATGTAACTCATTCATTATAACAAAAAATAACCTGGTTAAGGGATTTTAACTTAACGAAGCTATATCTTTTCATTATAGTTGTTTTTGTGAGTTTAATTTCGGCATAAGGTCTACCCCTTTACTTCTGCATCGCAGAAAATGATCACACGGGGACCTACAAATTGATGTGATCATCGAAAGGCAAGACGAGATGATCATTAGGAAGTAAATTGATTTGCTGAAGCGAGAGCTTTGAGATATAGGTTTGGTACTTCTGACTCATCAATCTTTATTTTATTAGCATAGACGCTAAAATTAACCCAATCAGCCTTTTCATAGGCTAAAATTACATCTAAGAAACCACTAATTGTGTTTTCCTCACCTAGTAATGCCTTCTTAATCTCGTTCATAAGTGGCAATTCTGCGAGGACATCGGCAAGTGGTCGATCCAAAAAAGCGTCAATTAAAGAAAACATCCCCATTAAAAAGATGTTGGGGGCTTGATGTTTGAGGGTTGTTTTAAGAGCTAAAGCTTCGCCTAAGGTTGCCCTCACTACAGAATTCACAATGAGAGCATCCGGTTTGTCTTCCCCTAGATTCTGCAGAACCATAATTGAGGCCCATTTACGAACTTCTGAAAGTCCAAGTAACACTAGGGCTTATTTTATGGAATTAATTTTTGTTTTAAAACCAAAAACAGTAATCTTATCGAAATCCACCTCAGGATTGTTGATCTCTCCCATCAATCTTAAATAATTTAGTTAAAGAGCGGTATTGCTTTGTCGGAAATTACAACCGGTTTGTAAAAATAATAGCCTTGGAAATAACTATATCCCATTTGAAGCGCTTGTTCGAAATCATCTCTGGTTTCCACCTTTTCCGCCAGAAACTTAAGCTTACCAGAACCCAGTCTTTGAATAATATTTCCTCTTTCATGTACATCAGTGCTTAGAAAATCAACTTTAATAATATCAGCCAGCTTAATTAGAGGCCAGAACTTTGGTTCAAATACAAAATCATCTAGGACAATGAGGTAGCCGGCTTCTTTTAATTGTGTGCAAGCCGAAATTATTTCTTGATCAGGTTCGACGTTTTCCAAAATTTCAATACCCACATACTCTTTCGGGATAGAGTAGGCAATTTTGTTTTTTAATAAATTTCCGTAAAATTTATAAATCCGCGTTTGCCCCCAGTCAGCGTATCCATACCGATTGTTAGAAAACTGTTTGAGATTACATCCCCTGTTGCTTTATCCCCATCAATTGAAGAGTAACTAGTTTCATGACCTTGTCGAAATAGTAATTCGTACGCAAATATCTTTTCGTTGCGATCAATAATAGGTTGCCTTGCTACAAATGTATCCACCCTGATCACCTGATTCCTTTAACATTATTCTCAGTGACTGGCTGCATTCTCTGGAGCTTAGAACTTAGATTCACACTCAAAGTAAGCACCCCTTCATAACTTATATAGTACTTTTCGATTGTATCAAAA
>DHWG01000156.1:0-193 GCA_002413075.1 Desulfosporosinus sp. UBA5188
GAGACTATACTATTATTAGATATTTAGACAACAATCTAAGTATTGGCGATGATATCAATACCAAAGACTAAGGGGATTAATGGGGGAGGAGAAACGTCGATGCTTAATTTGCCATTCAAAGCACTTGCAGACCCGACTAGGCGAAAGATTATTTTATTGTTGAAAGAACGAGATATGACGGCTGGCGAAATTG
>DHWG01000156.1:355-14184 GCA_002413075.1 Desulfosporosinus sp. UBA5188
GTCGGCAGCTTCAGATGTGTATAAGAGACAGATATGACGGCTGGCGAAATTGCGGAACATTTTGATATGACTAAGCCAAGTATTTCTCACCATCTCAACGCCTTGAAACAAGCCTTGCTAGTAACAGATGAAAGAAAGGGACAAAACATTTATTATTCTCTGAACTCAACCGTCTTCCAAGAGGTCATTAAATGGTTTTACAATACAACTCGTGTCAACGAAGGAGGAAAAGAAGATGTCAAAGATAAGTAATGTTTTTAAACAAGATTGGCTGATCTTAATTATAATTCTCATGGGATTCGCACTTGGAGCTTATTTCTATCCCTCACTACCTGATAAAGTACCAATTCATTGGGGCTTGAACGGAGAAGTAAACGGGTATGGGAGTAAATTGTTTGGAGCGTTTGGACTTCCAGCGATCAGCCTAGCAACGTATTTATTGTATCTTGTAATCCCATATATAGATCCCAAAAGAAAGAACTATGAGGATTTTAAGTCAACTTATCAATTCCTTAAATATTTAATCATTATTTTTTTCCTTGGAATTGAAGTCATGACCCTGTCAATTGCCTCAGGGGTTATCGTTAACAAACCAATCTTTATTCAGATCATGGTTTCCTTACTCTTTATTCTAATTGGAAATGTGATGGGTCGGTTTAAACACAATTATTTTGTCGGAATAAAGACGGCCTGGACGTTAGCTAATGAAGAAGTGTGGAGAAAAACCCACAGGATGGCAGGGCCATTATGGGTCATCGGTGGTATTGTCAATATAATACTAGCCTTTACAGGAACAAACTTTAACGGCCTTGGGTTCATAGTTATTGTCGCAATAATTACAATTGTACCGATCGCTTATTCCTATTTTGCTTATCAGAAGATTGTTCATAAATAAAAGCATCTGCGCTGAAAAGCGCAGATGCCAGAAAGTGTCAAGAGATGACTGATCCAGTGACTACCAACGACGTCTCCAACGAAAAGGGACGATGATTATTACGGGATTACGGCGCCAAAACCGTCTATAATGTCTAGGTGACCATCCATACATAATTATCACTCCTATTTTAAATATATTTTTAAATAAAAAAGGTTTTAACGGTGTTCCTGTTCCCATTATATGGTATATATAAGTTGTCTGGTTCCAAGACCGCTGAGATTTCTTCGTGTGTCAATACATTGAGTTAGACATACAACCACGACCTACATAAATAGCGGGTCGTGGTTGTAATAATATCTTTAAATTTGAAAGTGATTGATAAGATTTAGCGGATTAATGGAGGTGTTCTACGAACAACTTCATTAATCCGAGGACGGTTCTTCTGGGAGAATCTGAGCCCTGTCAAACGCCAGCCTAGTTTTTAAGTCGGACTTGTAATCGCTTAGATTTTGTTCAATCTCTTCAGGTGTACTGGCATCAACGGCCAGGTGTTCTATTGGTTTTATAATTTCCTTTTTGCGCTTTTTGAGCTGTCCACGGAGCTTCTTTGCATAGGGGTGCATAGGCTCGCGTCGCTCACGGTCATATATTCTAGCTCGAATTTTCCGCACGGGCTGAATGCTCGGAATCCTAGAATTTTTTTCTATATCATCCATTTGATATCCCTCCTCAAAGTTGTCATCTCAGGCATCTGGGGGGAGAGTCTTTCCTTATAATAAATGCGTGGGAGCAGAAGGCTATTACCTATATTATCGAACAATTTAAGATACTGCATTAGAGAACGTTCGAAAAAGTGTTGACCAATGTCGAAATTCCTTGTAAAATGAAATTTAGGTTAAAGAATAGAGTGTTCATATAGTAGCAGAGATATGGTCTGTAAGTTTCTACCGGACTGCCGTAAATGGTCCGACTATGAGCGTAGCGGTTAGTCATCGGGTATAGAAACTTACTTCGATAGAAGTTTAGTTTAACTTATCTTGGGACATAGTGCCACTTTTCTCTCACTAAAGGTGTTGAGGTGTTGTGGCGCTATGTCATCGGATCAAAACCCAGGCGGACAGGTTTCTCTCAATTTATGGAGGTGAAAGCTGTTCGCTTGGGTTTTATATGTAAGGAGGCGTTAGAGTGTTTACATTAAGCGATTTAGTGCAACCAGAAAAATTAGAGACCGCTTATCAGATTCTCTTGGATAAAAAAAATAATGCAATTCTTGGGGGCTGTGCTTTCCTGAAAATGGGTTCAAAGAGAATCGGGACAGCCATTGACCTCTCCAACCTTAACCTTAGCTATATTAAGGAAACGAACGGCTTCATAGAAATAGGCGCCATGACGTCTTTAAGAGACCTTGAAATTCATGCGCTATTAAATAATTCGTTTAACGGAGTGCTTCCTAAGTCAGTACGTAATATTATCGGCGTGCAATTTAGAAACAGCGTAACTGTGGGTGCTTCGGTTTATGCTAAGTACGGATTTTCAGATTTGATCACAGCGTTGTTAGCCTTAGAGACTGACGTCGAATTGTATAAGGGCGGCAGAATGCCCTTAGTTGATTTCTTAAACAAGCCCAAGGGAAAAGATATTCTCGTTAGAATATGGGTGAAGATAGACCAATGTAAAGCCACTTATTTGAATTTAAGAAATTCAGCCAGTGACTATTCGGTCTTAAATGTTGCCGTCTCCAAGCTGGACGATCAATGGACCATCGTCGTAGGGGCCAGGCCCAGAAGAGCAACAATCGCTTCCAGGGCGTCCGCTTCTCTATCAAAGGGAAGCATTAGTGAAACAGAGATTGAGGCTGCAGCACAACAAGCGGCAGAAGAGTTATCCTTTGGAACCAATATGAGAGGCACCGCCAAATATCGCAAGGCGCTCTGTAAGGTGCTCGTCAAGAGGGCAATCATGGAGGTATTAGCATGAAAATCACATTAACAATAAACGATAAATTAGTGACCTGGGAAATAGAAAAGGATGAGTTCTTAGCGGATACGTTAAGAGGTCATGGCTTGTTAAGTGTTAAGAAGGCTTGCGAAACAAGCTGTTGCGGGCTTTGCACCGTCTGGATGGAAGATAAGTCGGTCTTATCATGTACGATCCTTTCTGTACGGGCCCATGGTAAGAAAATTACAACCATAGAGGGCGTTCAGAAGGAAGCCGAAGAATTTGCACGGGTCCTCACAGCCCAAGGGTCTGAGCAGTGCGGTTTTTGCAGTCCAGGTTTCATTATGAATGTTTTGGCCATGAAAAAGGAATTAGTCAATCCTTCAGAAGAAGACATTATCCATTACCTAACCGGTAATTTATGTCGTTGCACGGGTTATATGGGACAGCTCAGAGCCGTCAAGACCTATCTGGGGGTGCTTTAGTATGAAAAAGACAGCAATGAAAAGTGTCGGTCAAAGTATTCGTAAAATCGATGGAATGGCGATCGCCACCGGCAAACCAGTCTATACAGAGGATTTGGCGATGAAACAGGCTTTAGTTGTGAAAATCCTGAGAAGCCCCCACGCTTTTGCTAAGATTATTTCGATAGATACCTCTAGAGCCGAGAAATTAGAGGGTGTGGAATGTATCCTAACCTATAAGGATGTTCCGAAAGAACGGTTTACGTTAGCCGGGCAATCCTACCCTGAACCTTCGCCTTATGATCGGTTGATCCTTGATGAAATCGTCCGTTATGTTGGTGATGAAGTGGCTATTATTGCGGCAGTGGACGAAAAGACAGCGCTTCAAGCTATGAAGAAAATCAAAGTTGATTATGAGGTACTGGCGCCTGTTTTGGATTTTGAGCAGGCTTTGGGACATGCTTCGGTGGTTCATCCTGAGGATGATCTGCAGGTTAATTTTGATATTGGACTGAAGAGCGAGCACAATATTGCCGCCTCCTGGAAAGAAGAAGTGGGAGACGTTGAAGAAGAATTTAAGCAGTGTAGCGTGGTTGTAGAGGATGTTTATTATCCACAGGCTCAAGCTCATGCAATGATGGAGACGTATCGTGCTTTTACACATTTAGATCATATGGGAAGACTGGTTGTGGTCAGCTCCACTCAGATCCCCTTTCATATTAGAAGACAGTTAGCGAGAGCTTTGCAGCTTCCTGCAAGTAAGATTCGGGTGATGAAGCCGAGAATCGGTGGTGGATTTGGCGGTAAGCAAACAGGTGCGGTAGAAGTTTTCGCGGCCATCGTAACCTTGAAGACGGGGAAACCAGCGATCATTATCTATGACCGGAAAGAAACATTTAGCTGTACAACCAGTCGTCATGCGATGAGATTGAAGGTCAGACTGGGCGCAGATCAAGCAGGTATTATCCGAGCCATCGATATACACGTTTTATCGGATACCGGAGCTTACGGGGAACATGCCGCCACCGTCTTAAGCTGTGTGGGACATTATACGCTACCACTTTATAATAAAACAAGAGCGGTTCGTTTTACCGGTCATGCTGTTTACACCAACAAAATGCCAGGAGGCGCTTTCAGAGGGTATGGAGCGACACAGGGCACGTTTGCCTTGGAATCTACGGTGAACAAGTTAGCGGAGAAATTGGGTCTGGATCCTACAGAGGTTCGCCTCAAGAATATCAGCAAAGAAGGGGAAACCTTCCTCACCGGTCAGGGGGTTCTGCTGGGAAGCTCGTCCCTAGACCGATGTATCGAAAAGGGCAAAGAATTAATCGGCTGGAAGGATAAATTTCCGTGCCGAAAAATCGGAAATAATAAAGTAAGAGCGGTAGGGATGGCAATCACCATGCAGGGTTCGGGCATTGCTAATATCGGGACCGCCTCCGTTGAACTTCGGTTGAACGACGATGGATATTTCACGCTTCTCTCGGGTGCGACCGATATGGGACATGGCTGTGATACGATACTCACCCAGATGGCCGCGGAGATTTTAGAAATACCCATGGATTCGATTATATTTGTCGCGGGTGACACTGATACCTCCCCCTATGATCCCGGATCATATGCTTCAAGTACCACCTATGTTGCGGGAACCGCGGTCGTCAAGGCAGCAACGGAACTGAAAAAGAAGATCCTGGAACAAGGCACGAAGCTCTTAGGCGTTTCACCGGAAAACGCCGAACTCGATGGCTTATCGGTCCGTACGATCAGCGGAGACAAAGTTCTAAGTCTTGCTAAAATAGCGGTACTGACCGTCCTAGGGGATGGGAAACTTCAGTTGGTAAGTCATGCAACCCATGGTAGTGAGGTCTCCCCCCCACCGTATGTAGCTGGGTTTGCCGAGGTAGAAGTCGATCAAGAAACCGGAAAGGTAGAGTTGATCGATTATGTTGCAGTGGTCGACTGTGGCACCGTGATTAATCCTAATCTAGCCCGAATTCAAGCCGAAGGTGGCATTGCTCAGGGAATTGGAATGGCCCTCTATGAAGAGGTTACGTATAACGACATAGGGAAAATGGCGACGAACACTTTTATGCAGTATAAGATTCCGTGTCGCAAGGATGTCGGAAAGGTACGTATAGCGTTTGAAGAAAGCTATGAACCTACCGGTCCTTTCGGTGCGAAATCCATCGGAGAAGTGGTCGCTAATACCCCATCTCCGGCTATTGTTCATGCAGTTTATAACGCTGTAGGGGTCAGGGTAAACCATTTACCGATCACACCAGAGAAGGTGTTTCTAGCGATGCAGGAACTATAGATTATAAGACTGCGACTCCGAACCAAATATTAATGAAACACCAAAAGGACCAGTTTAACTGGTCCTTTTGGCGTTTGAAAGAAATAATGATCTAATTTTACCAACGCTTAGTGAGGCTATCTCATAGAGCCGGGTTACTAAATAACGTATATTCTACGTAAGATAAAATAGGATAGCAATAAGCTGATATTTTGTAATATGGAGAGGTAGAGGTATAGTTATGTGTAGATGTTCAGCTTTAGCTGAACGAGCTCACTAAATATAATTAAAACAATAACAGGTTAGTTGGAGTTGATTCATAAATGTTTATTAAATGTAAGAAATATTTTATAGCGAGTTTAATTGTAGCTTTGCCCATGCTAGTATCCTGTAATAATGTGCCAAAACAGGTCATGGCACCCGTAAACAATAATAATGGCAAGGTAACTTTAGAATGTGTTGTTCCTTTTGACAATGTCACGCAACATGAAGCCTTTGAGAATTTTGAAACTGATGTTAAATCAACATTTCCCGATTATAATATTCATTTGAGCTTTGTAAAGGGCGATGCAAAGGCTTATAATACTAAAATAAAAGTTATGATGTATTCAGAGACCCCACCAGATATCTTCTATTCCGAGGACGGAGAGTTGACGGAAGAATTATACGCCTCAAACAACATCCAACCCTTAGAGAAGAAATTAGAGGATCTAGATTATTGGAATATGGTGAACCCAACCGCTAAGGTCATTGGAGACACTGGGCACATATATGCAGTTCCTATTGATGAAGCCTATTATAACGTTATGCTGATCAATACGGACATGTTTACTAAAAATAAAGTAAAAATTCCGGAAAATATTCAAGAGCTTAAAAGCGCAGTAAAGCAGTTTAAAGGAAAGAGCATCACTCCCATAGCGATTGGCGGCAAAGATGGAAAGTCAGTTTATAACATGATAGAGAGCTTTGCAGGTACTTTAGATCATGAAATAACCAGCAAAATAATAAGTGGTAATGATACCTTTTCAGGAGAAAATTTTAACCGAGCGGCAACCTCCGTCATGCAACTGATTGAATTAGGTGCATTTCAGGAAAAAACTGAAACTATTTCTGATGAAGCAGCAGCAAATCTTTTTTATTCCTCTAAAGCAGCTATTAATTGTACCTCTTCTGATAAATATAATATGGCTAACAATAAATTACATGGCAAAGTTGCCGTATTATATTATCCAGACCTAGGTCTAACTAAGGGATCAATTCCAAAGAATATAGTTTCTGGTGGAACTAAGAAAGACAGTGGCTTATTAATGTCATCTTCAACCAAACATCCTAAGGAAGCAGCAAAGCTTGCCGTAGAAATGTCTAAATACTACAACAAGTATCACTATGAAAAGCAGGGCGATGGGACAATCATATACAACTTGGATAAGATGGCATGGACGACGAGTCTAGCTCCAGACTTAGGTATCAGCGAATTTATGAGGCATGTGAAGCAAGAAGGTACGGTCAATACAGGACTTTTTAAAGATCATAGATCACCGGAGCAGAGAAAATCGATTGAAGAAGCTTCCACAGCCTTTATGACAGGGCTTTTATCGGTCAGTGACTATTTGAAAGAAATGGATATCAGCACGAAGTTGAAATAATATTTTGGGGATGGGTATATTGGAAGTTGTGAAAACTGAAAAATCAGTGAGAAGAATCGTCTTGAAGAAAAAGCATAAAGTACTGATGGCAATTTTCATTATTTTTGCAATGATCACTAATATATTTGGATTATACATAGGAAATAAATATTACCTGAAGGTGTGTAGGCTGAATATAAATCCAGCAACGACAGGAATTGACTATTATAAACCCAGCTTCAATTATAAGAGATTTACAGATTTGGAATCCTACAATGTATCTATTAAATCAAGCTTTGATTATAAGCTCTCAGGGACCTATATATTTAATCCCAAACCAACGAACAATACCATCATTTTGGTTCATGGCATAGGCTGTGATCGTTGGGAATCTATGAAATATTCGGATATGTACCTTGATATGGGCTTTAATGTCTTGGCCTATGATTCAAGAGCTGCTGGTAGCAGCGGAGGAAAAGACATAACGCTTGGATTTTTTGAGAAGACAGACCTTGATAATGTTGTGAAATGGGTTAAATGGGTTAATCCAAAAGCTGTTATCGGCGTTCATGGAGAGTCTTTGGGGGCCGTTACGGCTCTGCTTCAAGCAAAATTAGACCAAAGTCAAAAGAACGTCGATTTTTATGTGGTAGATTCCCCCTACTCTGACTTATGGGAATTAATGAATATTAAACTCTCAAGTGACTTAAAACCAGATTTTCAACCGGCCGCAGCCTTCATATTGTTCTATGCAAATATTGTAGCCCTGAAACAATCAAACTTTTCACTGTATGCAGTTTCGCCTATCACCGCAATTAGAGATATCAAAACTCCTATAATGTTTATTCACGGCAGTAACGATACCTTTATACCCGCCTCCATGTCCTTAGAATTATATTTGAGAAAACAAGGTCAAAAGGGGATCTATATTTCCCCTGGTGCAGAACATGCTATGTCTTATATGACTAATAAGGAAGAATACACCGCTAAAGTTAAGCAATTTCTCACTGAGAATAAGGTGCTCAAGAATTGAGTAAAATCACGGACCACTCGTTGAACGGGTGGCCTATAAGAAATAGGCCGTTTACAAATAATGTAACGGCCTATTTCTTACGACCAACAATAAAAGTAAATAGTTTACAATTGAACGCTCTAAGCATATACTGAGATTAGTGCATTACAACACTAATGTACTAAGCGTGAGGGAAGCCCGGAGGTGAAGATAGTGATCCTAAATACCGACAGTATGAAACCAATCTACGTACAAATTGCTGAATGGCTTGAGGGGGAAATACTTTCTGAAAACATTAAAGATGAGGAACGTATTTATTCGCAATATCAGCTTGCAGAAATGTTTACGATTAACCCCGCTACAGCGGCTAAAGGGCTGAATATTTTAGCAGACGAGGCCATTGTTTATAAAAAACGGGGGCTTGGCATGTTTGTGTCCCCCAATGCTAAGCAGTTTATTCTAACAAGGCGTAAAAGCCAGATTTTAGGGCAAATGATCAAGGAGTTAGTGATGGAAGCAAACCGGCTAGAGGTGAGTAAGAGCGAACTGAATGGGATGATCCAACAAGTAAGAAGAGAAAATGAGGAGGAATAGGTATGGGTGTTATTCACGGCGTTGATCTGACAAAATCCTACGGTAAGCTTAAGGCCATCGATCACTTAACCTTTGAAATAGAACAAAACAAGATTACGGGACTCATCGGTAGAAATGGATCAGGGAAAACGACGTTGTTAAAGATGGTTGCTGGGTACTTAATACCTACAAGCGGCGAACTCAAAGTTTTCTCAGAAAACCCCTTTAATAGCTTAGAGGCTTCTGCCAATTCAATCTTAATCGATGACACCATGACCTTTTCAGATTCGTTCACTCTCGTCGATATCTTAAAAGAAATGACTCCCTTTTATGCGAATTGGAATAGCAGCTTGGCACTTGGACTCTTTGATTATTATTCATTGAATCCGAAACAACCGCACAGTAATTTATCCAAAGGCTCAAAAAGTACCTTTAATAGCATTATAGGGATCGCGTCACGGGCCCCACTCACTATCTTCGATGAGCCAACGACTGGCATGGATTCCGCTGCGAGAAAGGACTTTTACAGGGCACTGCTTAAAGATTATCTTGAATACCCGCGAACCATCATTCTTTCAAGTCATTTGTTAAGTGAACTTGAGGGCATATTAGAGGATATTCTACTCATCAATCAAGGAACAAAGCGGTTACATCTCCCAGCGCTTGAATTAAAGGAACTGGCAGTCGGCCTCAGAGGAAACGCCCAAGCTGTAATTAGTTTTGTAGAAGGCAAGAAAATCATCTATCAAGAGGACTTCGCCCAAGGCAGCCTATACGTTGTCCTAAAAAGGGAGTTAGTACAGCAACAGCTTGAGCAAATAAGACAAAGCGGCTTAGAAGTGCTCTCCGTTGCAACGGACGATCTGTGTGTATATTTAACGGCTAAAACTAAAGGAGGGATTGATGATGTCTTCAAAAAAGGTTAGCCTCATGTCAATTTCGTTCAAGCAATATTCCTACAAGCTTAGAGCCCATACGGGTTTGCTCAATAGGCTTCTTCTCACGCAGATTCTCGCGCTACTTCTCTCATTATTAGGAACAAGTAGTATGGGCGCTGGAAGTGGACAGTTATCTGTTACTGTCAGAAGTTATTCGGCAAATATGGTTATAGTGTTTTCTATTCTATGGGTCATGATTGTTGCAGTCTTGCTAACCACAAAGCCCTATAAACAAATAGAAATGCCGCTTGTAGGAAACAGGCTCACAGGCAATCTCTCAGATGTAGGATTGTTGATGACTGCCAGTGTTTTTGCGGGTATAACATCAACACTTGGAGGGGTACTGCTTAGGGATATAATGTATTTCATCTCTGATCGATCGACAATGGCGGTAGACGGATTTTTCCTAACCCTTACTGATCTTATGTTTGGTATGGTCGTAGCGATATTATGCCTTGGCTTAGTTTCTGCGATGGGCTACTTTATAGGGGTGTTGGTGCAAGCAAATAAGGCTTTTGCAATACTAATTCCCGTGGCGACCATTGGAGCCTTGAGAGTCTATACCCATTTAGGGCAGTCTGTTGTGGAGTTTTATATTGGAAATGTTTCGTTGCTCTTGTTTGCGCTAAAGGTCATGATTACCTCGATCATTTTATTTGGCGTTAGTATGATGGTTTCCCACAGAATGGAGGCGAACCAATGAATCTATCAGCCATGAACTTTATCTTACTTCCACTCATGATATTAATCATTGTTATAGTCCTTAGGGACATCATGCCATTCATAAGAACCAAAATGAGTGGTTTGTTCACCTGGAAAAGGAGTTTTATCTGCGCGGGTCTATATCTTGGGATTTTAGTTTTAATGGTTCCAATATTATATGTGCTACCGAACGAAGGCTTCATTAAGGTAAGTAACAATGGAGATCAAGCAAGCACACTGTCCCAAAACGTTCTCAGTGATTTGTATACTAATAAGAGTAATTTGCCTCTAGATCTAGATAAGCAACAAGGGCTTTACAAAACTAGTACTCAAACATTTAAAACAGATACCAAGAAATTATCATTTAATTTAGATCCAAATTTTAATCCACCTCTTATTTTCGTCGAACGAAAGGCCGTTGATGACGGTGAAATCAACGTATCTACTTATGCCGGAACCCAATCTGTGGGCGGTATTGATTTCACAAAGCTCATTCTACCTCCGGCGATGTCATTTCGAAACGGGACGCTGTCTTTTCAGTCAAATAATCGGCAGGTGTTGGATTTAAAACAATTTAATGCTGACGTTACTGTGGCTCAATTTAAAAATGGAATTCTGGGAAGTATTCAGAGTCCGTCAGCGAATTTTGGTTTTGGGCAGGTTATCTATCTTCGTATTCCAAAAAGCTTGGAACTCGATAAAGGAGCGTATAGTGATCAAATTCAAATGATTAGCGGCACGTAGTGTATAGTGAATAGCCGTGAATGGTCAATAACTATACTGTGACAACGCTATTTCGTATATAATAATGGCGGTTGAAATCATTTTGGAGATAAGATTTGGAGGCACGTATGTTTCAAAAGGATTACATCATGAGGATGATCGAACAATTTACCACGGCACTGGCAACAATTATTGGGTTGAAGTCGGCTGATAAAATTGAAGAGCAACAACTGGTTGTAAACAAGGCCTTGTACGATTTCACAGGGCTGAGTGAAGCGGCCATGGAAACACTGTCTTATAAAGATTTGATCAGCTTAGTGAGCGGGTTTAAGGAAATTAACCCAGTCAAGTGCTATATTATGGCTGAATTAATGAAAGAAAAAGCCGATGTGTATGAACGTTTGGGTGAAACGGATCAGGCCTATAACTTATATCTCAAAAGTTTTAATATTTATGTTGAGGTAGTGTTATTAAATAAGAGCTCAGAATTAGAACCCAACTATAAGACGATTGATCAAACGATCCACAAAATAACCCAATTCCCACTCCCCTATGAGACTCAGAAATTGCGTTTGTATTACTATGAACAAACGATGAAATATGATAAGGCAGAAGACATACTCTTTGAACTGCTCGCTGAAGGTGGCGATAAGAAAACGGTCTTAGCCGAAGGCAACGCTTTTTACGAAAGACTTCTGAAAAAAAAGCCTGAAGAACTGAAAAAAGGAAATTTACCGATTGATGAAGTCCTTGAAAGCATTCAAAAGCTTCAAGGCTTTTGATTTTATCTAATTTTAATTCTGTCATCTGAGTGATGAAGGAGAGACCTTAAGTGGTCTATGAACTTTAATAAAGCTGTACCCGACGAAATTCGTCATGGATGCAGTTTTTTTGTTCATTATGCCAATAGATTGTTCAGCCAAAGATTTGTTACAATGAGGTTGAAATAAAACTAGCCAAAGTAGAGGACTTTGTTATTGAAGTAAATTGGGAATACGAAGGAGAGTGTTTTAATGGCAAGGTTACTCTTTAAGAATGTCGTCAAAAAGTACGATAAGAACACCGTGGTTTATGATTTTAATTTGGAGATACACGATAAGGAATTTTTGGTTTTAGTCGGTCCTTCAGGCTGTGGAAAAACGACGACGCTCCGGATGATTGCTGGACTCGAGGATACAACCAGCGGAGAGATATATATTGGAGACCAATTGATCAACGATGTCGCGCCCAAAGACCGAGATATAGCTATGGTCTTTCAAAGTTACGCCCTTTACCCTCATATGAGCGTTTACGAGAATATGGCTTTCGGCTTAAAGTTGCGTAAAATGCCCAAGGAGGATATCGACACGTGATTTATCCTAATCCAAAACGAGCCAGTTTTTACAAAAAACAATATAATCATTATCAAAGGAATTATAAAAGGCTTTATACTTGAGTGGAACAATTCTTTGGCAAGACTACTTCGGTGGTCTTTTGCCATTTAGGAGGTCCTCATTACTTAAACCAAAAGTGACTTGAAAATGCGGAAGATCAACAATACTCTTAAAACTACCGCCCCACTCCAAGCCAAGTTGTTCACCTAGTTTCCCCATCTTCTTAAACGCTGCTGTATCATCTGATAGCTTGCCATTGATAATAGGGGAGGCATCAAAAGCTAATCCCCAGTTGTGATAAGACTCGCCACCTCTGGCATTGGTAACGATTGCCCCAGGCATCGTCCGACCTGCAGCATATAATTTGTCCTGATCGTCCCAACTTCTAAAGGCAACATTAATCATGATATCCAAGTTATTTACTTTGCCTAATTGAAGAAGTTTTCTAGCAAGGAAGGAGACATATGGATCTAAAGTGTTCAAATTATTTGAAGTTGGACGACCTTTGAAATTTTCTTTTTCTGAAGGGTCGAATAATTTCTGTCTAGTTCTAGGGTTGATAATGCCCTCGTCATATAGGCCATGGTCTCTTTGAAATATTTTTGTAGCAGTGGTCGTATTTGGACCAAACCATCCGTCAGGCGTCCCTGGATTATAGCCTCTAGCGGTTAATTTTTTTTGGACTATGATGACTTTCTCTATTAAACGACTCCAGGTAGCTGGACCAGCAATTCCATCCCTAGTCAATTTGACTTTATCCTGGAAATTCTCTACGACCTTTTTTGTTTTCACGTCAAAAATAGTGTCAATGACAAAGCCAGTATAATTATTGCCTAGGCCAGCTAAATTCATTTTAAGTTTCCTCACATAAGAGCCTTGTGAACCAAGTTTTAAGGTAGGTAACGTTTGCATATAACAGCACACCTCTCTAAAACGATCTAATTATATTAGACTATGCCACAATAAAGCGAAAGCACTCTCCTTGAAATATATATTAAAGGAGAGTGCTTTCACTTTATTATGGTGTTGTGATAAAATACATCATGCTGAGTGAGAGAAAAATGGATGTGCAGGAAAATATTGTACTGTGGAAATAGGGTAAAGGGAGAACGCCGTTTATTTCACTTTTGACTCCTACACCTTAAACCTCCCAAAGAAGGAAGAAAAATAGAATCGTAAGTATGATGTGAATTATTTTTATAGCAATGGTTCATAATAAAGAAAAAAAGAGGTTAATATGAAGATAAATTTTAAATTACGAAAAATATTGTTATTTTTGGGTTTCAATCTTATATTCTTAGCTATATC
>DHWG01000132.1 GCA_002413075.1 Desulfosporosinus sp. UBA5188
TCGCGTTGTCAATCACTAATTTTCATTGTATTGATCGAATAGTTCGAAGTTTTAACCCCTTGCTTGTTCAATCGCTGTGCCTCTTCTTGAGCACTCAGTTATATTACCATTTTGGATAGGTGTTGTCAACTATTATTTTCATTCAATTACAAGCATTGTCCTTCAACAATAAATCCCACACTTGCTTCAGTTTGGCCAAGTCCCAAATCGAAGCCCAAAAATCAAAACGCTCCAATGAATGGAGCGCTTTAACGAGCTATGCTATTTCTATTCTACTTCTTGAATAATGGGTAAAATCATAGGGCGACGACGAGTCTTTTCATAAAATTGTTTACTTAAGGCATCTCGAATTTGGCTTTTGAGAACGGCCCATTCCGTAATCCTATTTTCTCGGCAACGTGCCATCGTCAGCCTGACTTTTTGTTTTGCCTCATCCAACATGGACTCTGACTCACGGACATAAACAAACCCACGTGTCACGACATCAGGCCCTGAAACAATCGCCCCACTTGCACGGCTGATCGTCATGACGACAATCAAAATACCATCTTGAGAGAGCTGCTTCCGATCTCGTAAGACAATGTTACCGACATCTCCAACACCGAGTCCGTCAATTAAGACTTTACCAGCTGTAACTTTTCCGCCCATAGAAGCACCGTGGCGAGTAAACTCAACCACACCGCCGTTTTCCGTAATGAAAATATTCTCGCGAAGTATCCCTAGTTCTTCAGCTAATTGAGCATGTTTGATCAACATGCGATACTCTCCGTGAACTGGCATAAAATATTTTGGCCGAACCATGCTTAGCATTAATTTTTGTTCTTCCTGGCTAGCGTGACCTGATACGTGCATTCCATCCTGCGATTCATAAATAACATTGGCGCCCAATTTAAATAATTGGTCCACTGTTTTAGCGACTGACTTTTCATTACCTGGTATTGGACTTGCCGATATGATCACAGTGTCACCCGGTTTAATCGCAACATGACGGTGATCATGGTTAGCCATGCGAGTGAGCGCTGACATTGGCTCACCCTGACTCCCCGTGGTCAAGATACATGCTTGACTTCCTGGTAAACTGACAATCTCATCAATATCAATAAGGGTTCCCTCTGGAATATCTAAATAACCCAGTTCTTCGGCAATTCCAACAATATTGACCATGCTTCGCCCCACGACGGCCACCTTACGGTTCGTCTTAACTGCAGCGCTTATAGCCTGTTGGAGTCGATAAACATTCGACGCAAAGCTAGCAAGAATCACACGATCCTTAGCTTCACTGAACGCTTTATCAATCATCTCTCCGACAAGTCTCTCAGACGGCGTAAACCCGGTTTTTTCCACATTTGTACTATCGGATAATAAACATAAGACGCCTTTATCACCCAGCTCGGAAAATTTTTGTATGTCAAGGATCTCCCCAGATACCGGTGTATGATCCAGTTTAAAATCGCCCGTAACAACAATCGTTCCCAAAGGTGAGTGAATTGCAATGGAGACTGAATCCGGAATACTATGGTTGACTCGAATAAACTCAATTCGGAAAACGCCCAGCTTAATAACATCACGTGGTTGAACCACCGTGGCTTTTATACTATTTAAGTTGTTCTCTTTCATCTTGGACTGAATAATACCCAAGGTCAAACGCGTACCAAAGATCGGCACATCCAAGTCTCTCAACAAGTATGGCAATGCCCCGATGTGATCTTCATGTCCGTGCGTAAGCAAAATTCCAAGGAGCATGTCTTTATTTTCAATTAAATATGAGTAGTCCGGAATCACAATATCGATCCCGAGCATATCTTCATCGGGGAACGCTAACCCAGCATCAACAACAACCATCTGGTTATCATAGCGGATCACCGTCATATTCTTTCCGATTTCTCCTAGTCCGCCCAAGGGAATAATTTGCAGTTTATGCTCTTTCGGCAATCAAATCTACCTCCTGTATTTATTTTATCTCTTGCATTGTGTCAATAAAGCTATGGGGATCTCCGCCCCGTGAGTTTCTGTCTACGCCAAAATGAAGGCAACAAAAAGACGCAAAATTTCCAACGAACACAAAGAAGCATGTATCCGTAGATATTTCGAAAACATCTTATGAAACTAGCCGCACAATATAGATAATTCATTATAACTCGCAAATGCCTGACTAGCAAGCTTCATGATTTATATACATCACTAAACGAGACGTGATCATGGTATAAAATTCACGGTGGCGGACAACATAATATTGATATCAAGAAAGGTGGTAAGAAATATGACTAATGTTGTTTGTTCAGCAAACCAATGCACTCATAACGAAGATGGAAATTGTCAGCTTCAGACACTAAGTGTCACCTCCAGCTTAATGGGTCGCGAGGCAGAGTGTGCTTTTTACGAAGTCAAAAATAAATAATCATAGACTTACCAAAAGAACTTGATACTCGCATAGAGATAATGAACCTCTGCCTAGGCAGGGGTTCATTATCTCTATCAGTTTTTTTGCTTACTCTAGTTTATTAAACAATTATATCATTAGTCTTTTCAGAGGCCACATTCCATTCTGTGATGACTTGCGTTCCATGATTAGAACTTACTCGGACCTTTTTATACTCATCCATGAGATCTTCTAAGAACTTCATTTCCACGGGCGTTGGATTAACTAAAGGAAGACGAACTCCGCCCGCCTTGATTCCCATCATATTCATCATGGCTTTAATGGGGACGGGGTTTGACGTGACGAAAATGCCTTTGAAAATTGGGAATAAATTGAGATGTGACTTTGTTGCCTGTGCAGTATCACCCTCAAACCACGCATCCACCATTTCTTTCATTTCGTCCCCAATGACATGAGCTGCAACACTGACGATTCCGCTACATCCTAAGGCTAACATGGGCAAGGTCATAGAATCATCGCCACTATAGACGTCGAACGCAGTTGGCAACAATCGTTTAAGCTCACTGACCTGATCAAGCGACCCTGCAGCCTCTTTTATGGCCACAATGTTTGGAATTTCAGCTAACCTCTTCACCGTCTCTGGTAGTAAATTAACAGCCGTCCTACCTGGTATATTGTAAAGCATCAACGGTAAAGAAGTTGCCTCAGCAATGGCTTTAAAGTGTTGAAACATTCCCTCTTGGGACGGTTTATTGTAATAGGGTACCACGACCAATAATCCATCAACCCCCGTTGCCTCAGCCTTGCGTGCGAGGGCTATACTTGCAGCCGTAGAATAGGACCCAACACCGGCAATCACTGTTTTCTCACCCAAGGCCTGCTTAACGACTCTAAAAAGTTCTACTTTCTCTTCATCTGTGACGGTCGGAGATTCTCCTGTTGTTCCACAAACCACGACGCCATCAGACCCATGGAAGGTTAAATATTGAGCTAAGCGTTTTGCTTCTTCATAATCGACCTCCAAGGCTTCATTCATGGGAGTTACCATGGCTGTTAAGATTCTTCCAAATGACATTCAACTCATCCCTTTCTCGTCATTCCTTAGTTATATACATATATTTAAACGGAATTTTCGATGTAATGTTTGGACTGCCATCACCATGTCTTCCTTCTGCACCAGTACCCAGATCGTCGTGTGTGAATCAGCTGATTGCAAAATTGTCACACCTGCGTCGGAAAGAGCTTCTACCATATCGGCCATGACACCGGGGACACCAGCAATCCCAGCTCCTACAATAGACACTTTAGCACAACTTGGAACGACACCCGGTTCAAATCCCATATTTTGAAGTATTGTAATAGCTTTGGCCGCAACCTCATCTCGAACGGTAAACAAGACAGCTTCCGGTTGGACACTAATGAAGTCTACGCTAATATCGGCAAGTGCCATCGCTTTAAATATCCTTTTGTCCGTGAGGTGTTGATCTTGAACATCCCCTGTTGAGACCCGAAGTTGCGTGACATTCGGTGTATGTACGACGCCAGTAATAATACAATTTGCGGTAATATCCGTCCCTACGCCTCGATCTGGGTACATGTTCGTAACCAAGGTGCCCGGCGCATCTGAAAAGGTCGATTTGATTCTGAGCGGAATATTTCGTTGCATAGCAATTTCTACAGCTCGTGGATGAATGACTTTGGCGCCTTGATAGGCCATTTGACATATTTCATTATACGTAACGGTGTCTATTGTCCGTGCATCTTCAACAATCCGAGGATCTGCCGTCATAATTCCCTCAACATCTGTGTAAATATCTATCGCTTCCGCATCAAGAGCAACCCCAAGTGCTGAAGCCGTTGTATCGCTTCCTCCTCGGCCAAGGGTCGTAATCTGACCGTCTTCCGTTATACCTTGGAAGCCAGTAACGACAACAATTTTTCCTTTTGCTAGCTGCGCCAGAATTCTACCAGGTTCCACCCTTACAATCCTAGCATCCCCAAACTCCTTATCCGTTATAATTCCTGCTTGCCCTCCTGTAAAAAGAACCGCTTCAAATCCCAGACTATTCAACGTGCTAACTAAGACCGTCCCGGAAATCACTTCCCCGCAACTCATCAGAAGATCTAACTCACGGTTTGGCAAATCAGGACAAATTTCTTTGACCATGTTTACAAAAGTATCTGTTGCATAGGGGTCACCAAACCGTCCAATGGCAGAGACTACGATCACCGGGGAATATCCACCATGAACGGCTTCTGAAACTTTGGCGGCAACACTTGCACGCCGCTCTGCCGTAGCCACGGAGGTTCCCCCAAACTTCTGTACCAGAATTCGCAACTTTTCACCCCCTTTCGTGGTTCCGTGTTCGCTATAGTAGGAGTTCCGCGATTTGCACGGCATTCGTCGCTGCACCCTTACGAATTTGATCCCCTGCCACCCACAAATTAAATCCTTGGGCAATAGAGAAATCTTTACGCAAGCGTCCAACATAAACTTCGTCTTTATCTGAACTAAACCAAGGCATTGGATAACGGTCATTCGCTGGATCGTCATCAACAATAACCCCAGCCGCTTTACTTAAAACATCCCTAATTTCTGAAACACTGACCAAACGCTCTGTCTCCACATTAATGGACTCCGCATGACTACGGAAAACAGGGACTCTAACCGTGGTTGCTGTAATGGCCATCGTTGGAGCGTGGAAAATCTTCTGTGTTTCCCTGACCATCTTCCACTCTTCTTTGGTATAGTCTCCTTCTTCAAAGACATCAATGCGGGGAATAAGGTTGAAAGCAATCTGATAAGGGAAAACCTTAGAAGTCAGCTCTTCCCCTTGTGACCAAGCCCTAACCTGTGTTTCCAATTCTTCAATGCCTTCTCGTCCAGCTCCGGACACGGCTTGATAGGTGGAGACGACGACTCGTCGGATTCCTGCTAAATCGAAAATCGGCTTAAGGGCAACCGCCATGATAATCGTTGAACAATTGGGATTCGCAATAATTCCTTTATGCCACAAAACATCTTCTGGGTTCACTTCAGGAACTACAAGAGGGACTTCTGGGTCAAGCCGAAAAGCGCTACTGTTATCGATCACCACGGCCTCACTTTTCACGGCGGAACGGGCATATTCTGTACTTCCTGATCCACCGGCAAAGAGCGCAATATCAATACCCTTAAAACTCTCGTGGTTTGTCTCCTGAACTTCAAGTTCCTGACCTTGCCATGATATTATTTTTCCTGCAGAACGCTTTGTTGCTAACAGCCTTAATTCATTCACAGGGAAATTCCGTTCGGTAAGAATTTTCAGGAATTCTTGTCCAACGGCGCCCGTTGCACCAACAATTGCTACATTTGGCATTCCTTTGTTCCTCCTTAAATATGTATAGTTTTGTGGAAGGGGCGCCCTGCTGGTGAAAGCAAGGCTACCACTCTCACATGATTCACTGATAAACTATGACCGATAATCCAAAAGAACCGGTTGAATTTGTTTTCCCGCACAAGCCATTAGGATAGTATCCGGCACTTGATCCATATGTGCTATGAGGGAATTGGCTTTCACCTGCGGATTATCTTGCCCAAACGGCACCAAGTAGACATTCTTTGTATTGAGTAATATTCCAATATTACAGGCATTCATCCCTAGCCCATCATTGCTCGCAATCGCCAACACCACCGGACTTTGATTACGCAGATGGGATTTTGCTGCCATGAGCACTGGGGTATCTATAATTCCATTGGCAAGCTTAGCCAGCGTATTTCCGGTACATGGAGCAATGACCACACAATCGAACATTTTTTTTGGCCCGATTGGCTCAGCCTGAGAAATTGAATGAATCGACTCCCTATGTGTGATTTCGCGAAATTGACGCTCCCATTCCTTCGCTTTTCCGAAGCGTGTGTCCGTAGTTTGCACGGAATAAGAGATGATCGGCGTCACTTCAGCCCCTTCATCAACCAATCGCTTCATCACAATAATAATTTCACCGATAGTACAATGTGATCCTGTAACCGCGAACCCAATTTTCAACCCGTCAAACTGCATCTCTTTGCACCTCCACTTTTAAGACTGGACCATAGTATTCATCGTGGTCAAGTGGCGGAGAATAAGTTGCGGATAGATTTGAGCAAGAATTCGACCAGCCGTTTTGGGAGCTACAACACCAGGAAGACCCGGCGCCAGAAGTGCTTTTATGCCAAGCATCTGCGCATATTCAAAATCTGTCCCTCCCGGAATAGACGCCAAATCTACGATTACAACATCCCGTGCCATCTGTTCTAACATCTTACGATCTAATATAAGCTGCGGTACGGTATTAAAAATGATTTCCGCACGCCCAATCTCATCCTCCAGATCTGAAAAATGTACAGCATGGAATCCCATTTCAACAGCACGCGCTAAGTCTGAAGGCTTACGAGCCACCCCTGTCACATGGGCTCCAATACCTTTTAACATTCGCGCCAGAGTCCAGCCACACCGTCCTAAACCTAAGACCATGCTTTCACTGCCATGGATTGTAATGGTTGTGGCCTGCATAGCCATCTGGATGGCTCCCTCTGCCGAAGGTATGGAATTCAGGATCGTAATTTCATTGAGCGATTTGGTTTCTATCAACTGGATTCCCATCTTTTCTGCGACTGACTTCAACGCTGGTCGCGCGAAACCGATGATCAGTGGAACGCGCGTCGGAATAGCTTGAAGTACTTCTTTGTTTAGTATGATAGGTTGGTGAGAATACTTGGCTTTGACAACCCCACGGTCATCCGTGCCGAACATTGGAAAAAGCAACACGTCTACTTGGTCAACTGCCTCTAACAGCGACGACGCAAGCGTCATTCCCGGAATGGGTGAAGCATTTTCAAATCCGACCCCGACTATGTAGGCTCCCTGTTTTTGTAGTTCGGGAATTAAATATAGTTCCCGATCATCTCCCCCTACCACGGCTAAACGAATTCCTTTCAGATCCGCACTCATCTTTATGCCCCCTTTGAGACAGTGTCCCTTTGACTACTATCCATTATATGAGGGAATGAGTGAAGCGGTTACGGCGATATTCCTTAATCAAGGAAGTTTTCGAGTCCTATGACTAAATTAGTCAACTCGGAGGCCTTGCGAATCCCTAACATAACACCTGGCATATAGGTCTCTCTAGAGAAGGCATCATGCCGAATTGTCAGTGCTTGACCTAACCCACCAAATAAAACTTCTTGATGCGCAATCAACCCAGGCAAACGCACAGAGTGGATATGAATTCCTCCAACATCCGCGCCACGAGCCCCCGTAACCTTCTCATACTCATTCGGATGACCCTGAACCATGGGACCACGGACTTCCAAGATCCCTTCTGCCGTTTTTAAGGCCGTTCCTGATGGGGCGTCTAGTTTTTGATCGTGGTGCATTTCAATGATATCCACATGGGGAAAGTATTTTGCTGTTTCCTTAGCAAAGCGCATCATCAAAATCGCCCCAATAGAAAAATTTGGAGCTAAAAACGCGCCTACGTGTTCTTTCAATACGAGGGCACGGATTTCTTCAATTTCAGTGTCATCCATTCCGGTTGTTCCAACAACTGGAATCACTCCCGCTAGAATTGCCGTTTTAGAATTCTTCAAAACAGATTGAGGATTGGTGAAATCCACCAAAACATCTGCGCGTGTCTTCGTCAATATTTCATGATCTAAGGGGCCTGTAATATCTACCCCAACTCGTGGTGCACCGACAACAAACCCAACGTCCATCCCTAGATGTCGCGTATCAGAAGCTCCCACCAATAGGAGATCATCTTGTTTCAAAAGCGAACGGATTACTTCCTGACCCATTTTGCCACTTGCTCCAGCCACAAAAACTCTTATTTTTTTCAACGGAAACCCCTCCAGTGATGATAAGGCAAAAACCCCGTTGCAAAACGCAATGCGGGGTTACAGCTTTTCCATTCATTTTATTGGGTATCCCGTCCTCTGTCAAATTGAATCTTAAATATTTTTGTCTAACTTACTGTTCAAATCAATAATCATGACTTCAGACCCGATCTTTTTAATACTTTTCCAAGGTATCACCAATACTTCTCGTTCTCGATCTCCCCTAGCACCCCAAAAGCCTGAAAATCCTCCACGGGAGGTTAGAATGATGGCTTCAACCGCTCCATTGAAGGAAATATCAAGATCGGCATCCCCCACCAAGCCTAGCTTTGCTCCATCATATAAATTAATGATTTCTTTACCAGCAAGATCACTTAAAAGCATCCTTTTCCCTCCCTTAACCTTACTTTTGCAGTCTTGTCCAAGCACTCAATACAAAAGGTTGTAATATGGCTAGTACTAAGGAAATGACAGCGAGTGGTTCAACCATAAACATTGAATCACTCCACCAATCTTCCGGGATTTTCAGAAAGGTGAACAAAAGTTCCAGGGAGAGATAAATACCCCCTGCAGTACCCACCAATTGACTTAAGGCAGCGGCAAATTGATTTGATGGTGACTTAGATCGCCACATCATCCGATACTTTCGTGCACGTACGGACATAAAAATTCCAACGACCAAAGCGGTAACTCCAAGGGCTTGCATACACACTCCCCCTCATGGTGAGTGTATGAACAGACAAACTTCTGTAGAACCAAAAAACAGAAGGATTTACAGTAAATCCTTCTGTTTTTGGGGTACGATGCGTCGTACCCCCTTCATAGCCATTCCTACGTTGTGCTTGACCCTACGCCCGTCGAGCCAAACCCGCCGGCACCGCGAGGGGTTTGCTGAAGCTCTGAAACTTCTTCGAATACGGCATGAAACACGGGCATAAAAACCATTTGAGCAATACGATCTCCCGGGTTAATGGTCACTTCCTGTTGTCCAAGGTTTTGCACCAACACTTGAATTTCTCCTCGATAATCCGAATCGATCACACCCACGCCATTCGTTAAACCCATCCCGAAACGACTGGCCAAACCACTACGTGCAAACACTAGGGCAACGACAGCCTGATTTGGAAGCTCGATGGCTAGACCCGTTGGAATCTTAATATTCTCTCTTGGTTTAACAACCAAGGGTTCGGTAAGATCAGCGCAGAGATCCACACCTGCCGAGGCAGCCGTCGCATAGGTAGGAAGAGCCAAAGAATTATTAGCCATTCTTTTCACTTTCACGTTAATGATACAGTCTGACACCTAAAAGACCTCCTTAATGTAGACGACACGACATAGTGTCCAATACCTAAAACGAGGCACGATGCATCGTGCCCCTACCCATAAATACCTGTTTTTACATTCTAGAACACGATGCATCGTGCCTCTACCAGTCGGTTTTCTTCAGTACATCGGATAAAACGACCTCATGGCCTGCCGGTCCTAATGTCATAAGACTAATTTTATCCTTTTGCCAAAGGCGTCCAATCACGCGCAAAACATCTTCTAAGGTCACTTTTTCAAGCTTACCAATCACTTCCTCCGGTGAAAGCACGCGATTGTAGGTAAGTTCTGTCTTTCCCAAACGACTCATTCGGCTACTGACCGATTCCAGGCCAAGATATAGGCCACCTTTAATTTGGGCTTTTGTTCTTGCCAACTCATCCGCAGTAATTCCCTGTTCACTAATCTCCTTGAGTTCTTGGAGAATGCACTCGATGACTTCTTGGGTATTTTTAGGGCTTGTTCCCGCATAGATTGCAAATAGACCGCTATCGACATACGTCGAGTGATATGAATAAACGGAATACGCTAATCCACGCTGTTCCCGAATTTCTTGAAATAACCTAGAGCTTAAACCGCCACCTAAGATATTATTAAAAATATGCATGGCATAAATATCCTCATCATCTTGCCCAAGACCAGGTACCCCCAAGATGATATGCATCTGTTCTGTCTCTTTCTTTTGGTAATGTTCCACCGTCTTGCCAGTAGGCACTTCTTCGAGGACACGACGGCCACCCCTCTTAAACGTACCAAATTGAGCCGATAATTTCGCAACAATGTCCTCATGCTTTATTTTACCCGCCACGGCAACGACGACATTATCCGGGGCATAATGTTCTGAGAGGAAAAGCATGATTTTATCTCGGCTCAAAGAAGTGATACTCGCCTCAGTCCCCAAAATTGGCTTACCTAAAGGATGCTCGTTCCACACCTTCTCTGAAAAGATATCGTGGATCAACTCATCTGGAGAGTCCTCATACATCTTAATCTCTTCAATAACCACATTCTTTTCTTTTTCGATCTCCTTTTCATCAAACAGCGAATGGAAGAACATATCACTTAACACGTCGATCGCTAGATCAAGATCCTCGTCTAAGACTTTAGCATAGTAACAGGTGTATTCTTTCGTGGTAAAGGCATTCAACTGACCTCCCACGGCTTCTAAGGATTCAGCTAAAGCTCGCGCCGTTCGGTGCTCTGTTCCTTTAAAGAACATATGCTCCATAAAATGAGAAATTCCTTCATACCCTTCACGTTCATCCCGTGAACCGGCTCCCACCCATAATCCGATGGCTGCCGAACGAACATGTTCAATCTCTTCGGTAATAATCCTAACCCCGTTAGGCAAGACTGTTTTTTGATACAATTGGATTCACTTCCTCTCCATCGATCACTTAAATAACGTATTAAGAAGGTCTCCTTTAACTTCGTTTTCGCTTAACAAAGGAACGCTGTTGATCTTTAAGTCACCAAGCCAGACCTCTAAATGTCCTAACCGTTCTCCAGCTCGGACTGGCGAATTGGCGGCCTTTTCCCACACAACACGTGTTTGGAGATCCTTACGCTTGATTTTAGGGAAACTTACATCGATTGGATCATCAATAAACGCTCGAACTGACTTTTTATCACTAGGAAACTCTGCGACTGCCTGTCCGGCGTTGACAAGTCGAACCGTCTCAGTTTTTTCGAAACCCCACTCTAATAATTTTTGAGCATCTCCAAAACGATCCGGTGCATTAAGAACCACCACTAATAACTGGCGTCCTTCCTTAGTTGCTGAGGCAACAAGGCATTTTCCTGCAGCTGTCGTCGTCCCTGTTTTAACGCCATTAGCATAGGGGTAATTCGTTAACAGTTTATTCGTGTTCTTTAAATCCATGAACACGTCAGGTTCGAGAAAATGAATTGACGCTGTTTTTTGTCGGGTAATGCCCGCAAATTGAGGAAGCTGCAAACCATGACGAGCCATGAGAGCAAGATCTTTAGCAGTGGTATAATGTTCCTTAAGAGGTAAACCATTTGTATTCACAAAATTAGTATTTTGAGCGCCCAAGGCCAAAGCCTTTTTATTCATCAATTTAACAAACTGTTCTTCACTGCCTGCGATATGTTCAGCAATTGCCACACAGGCATCGTTCCCCGATTTGACCAAAGCGCCAGTTATGAGCTCATAAAGGATAATCTTTTCTCCCGGATCGAGATGCAACGTTGCTTCTCCGACAGCGGCAGCTTTCGGACTAACCGTTACAACTTCATCAGGTCGTCCTAGCTCTAAGCCCAGTATAGCGGTCATGATTTTAGTAGTACTCGCGGGAGGGCGACGCGTATCCGCCTTCTTACCATAAAGAATATCGCCCGTTTCCACATCCATCAACACGGCAGAGGCCGCACTAACCGAGGGTTCACTCGCTATCACCGCGGGTTTTTTCACTGGCTTTTTGGTCGATGGTGTTATGGTCGATGGTCTTTTTGTTGTTGCACCGTAAACAGGGATTGCCGCTAAAATGTTAATGTTTATAAAACAAAGAAAGACGCAAAACCATGCACACGCCCACTTTTGCCTGATCATTGAACCACCTCAACTTCTAATTCTTCTGTGAGGTAGTATCTCCGATGTGTTCAGATGTTATGAGTTCATCAAGCGTTTGGAAACTAAATCCATCTCTTGTCAACTGATCAAGAATGACAGGCAACGCTTTGACAGTATTTGCTTTAGGATGCATTAATACAATAGCACCAGACTTATTAGGTTTAATTCCATACTGTATTGCTGGATTAACAATACGTTTCGCAATAATCTCCGGCGTACTATCGGCTCGCCAATCGACGGTATCTAAGGTCCATAAAACCGTCTCATAACGCAATGCTTCAGCAGCTCGTACTCCAGAAGCACCTTTCTCTCCATATGGCGGTGCATATAAATGTGTCTTTTTCCCAATAATTCCTTCAATAATACTCTCAGTCTTCTTAATTTCTTCTTCATTGGCCCCGATGGAGAGCTTGTCAGGATGGGGATGAGAGTACCCATGGTTTTCAATCTGGTGACCTCTGTTAGAAATTATTTTAAGCAATTCCGGATTTTTCTTGGCCCAACGCCCAGTAACAAAAAAAGTTGCATGCGCCTTTCCTTGATCTAAAGCATCCAATATTGCTGGGACAAATTCTTCGCCCCAATCCACATTAATGGTCAAGCCCATGACCAACTGTTTGGTTTTGATCTGTTCAATGGGTCTTGAGACCGGAACATCGGATGTAACAATCCATTGATCTGCAACAATCCCTGCCAACAATAGAAAGAAAATCCCGCCAAACGAGAGTAATCGTCGCGAGATTTTTAAGTTAATAATCATTATTTGCATCCCCCCCTTAACCTTTATGCAGTTAAGGGAGCTCACAGACTGTTCATCACTCATATAATATTGGATAATTTAGACAGCAATATTTATAGAACGGCTGGATTTTCCTTACGCACGTTTGGGTTTGGTATAGCCTCTTTACGAGAAAGGTTTAACCGACCTTGCTTATCAATGGCCGTTGCTTTGACCATAATTTCATCCCCAGCCTTCACGATGTCTTCCACTTTTTCTACACGTTCATGGGCTAACTGAGAAATATGGACTAAGCCTTCTTTACCCGTAAGTCCCAGAACTCCCGGAATGACTTCCACAAAAGCCCCAAAATCCATAACTCGTGTGACTTTACCTTTATAGATTTTACCGACTTCCACTTCTGCAGTGAGAGCGCGGATAATCTTGAGAGCTTGTTCGCCACCATCTCCACCCACTGAAGATATAAACACGCGTCCGTCATCCTCGATGTCAATTTTGACACCCGTTTGCTCAACAATCTTCTTGATTGTTTTCCCGCCAGGTCCGATAACATCGCGAATCTTGTCTGGATTAATCGACGCTGTGATGATGACCGGTGCATAAGTCGATAATTTCGCACGTGGCTTGTCTATGACTGCCACCATTTTATCCAAGATAAATAGCCTTCCTGCTTTGGCTTGGGCTAAGGCTTTCAATAAAACCTCTCTGGATACACCCTTAATCTTAATATCCATCTGCATAGCCGTAATGCCTTTGCTCGTTCCAGCCACCTTGAAATCCATATCTCCAAAATGATCTTCTAAGCCCTGGATATCCGTAAGGATTGCAATGTTATCCCCTTCTTTAATCAGTCCCATGGCGATGCCCGCAACTGGAGCTTTCAGGGGAACGCCGGCATCCATCATCGAGAGGGTACTACCACAGACGGAAGCCATCGAGCTAGATCCATTGGATTCCAAGACCTCTGAAACCAAACGAATCGTATAAGGAAACTCGTTTTCATCTGGTAAAACAGGTCTCAACGCTTTTTCTGCTAAAGCACCATGCCCTATATCCCTTCGAGATGGTCCACGCATCATTTTGATCTCTCCAACACTATAGGGCGGAAAATTATAGTGATGTATATAACGTTTAGATCGTTCGAGACCTAAACCATCCAGTATTTGCTCATCTCTTGCGGCTCCCAGAGTCGTCACCGTCAATACCTGAGTTTGTCCTCGCGTAAAGAGTCCCGTTCCATGTGTGCGTGGTAAAATACCGACTTCAACAGTGATCGGTCGAATTTCATCCACTTTCCGACCATCCGGGCGAATATGCTCATCCGTGATCAATTTGCGAACAATCAGGTGCACAATATCTTCCAGTACTGCCTGAATCGCTTTGGTATCATCAGGGAACTCAGCTTCAAAATAACTCAGGGCTTCCGCTTTAACGGCATCAATCGCGCTTTCACGGGCTTTCTTTTCTTCGACCCGGACCGCCTCATCTAATTTATTATAAGTAAACGTCTTAACAGCTTCCACAATTTTGTCATCAATTTTAGTATTTTTGAACGCGTCCTTCTCTTTGGCCAGTCCTAAAGTCAATGCTTCCTCACGATAGTCTGCAATAAATTGAGCAATTTTTTTCACTTCTGCATGTCCAAACATGATCGCTTCCAATACTTGATCCTCAGGGACTTCATGGGCACTTGCTTCCACCATCATAACGGCGTCTACCGTTCCTGCTACGGTCAGAATCATCTGGCTTTTTTCAGACTGTTCAACGGTCGGATTAACCATGTATTCACCATCAATAAGTCCAACGGTAACTGCTGCAACAGGACCTTCGAAGGGAATGTTCGATATTGTTAATGCTGCGGATGCTGCATTGATTGCTGTAATATCTGGAGCACAGTCTTGATCAACAGACATAACTTCTGCGACAACTTGTACTTCATTACGAAACCCTTGCGGAAAAAGTGGACGAATGGGACGGTCAATTAAACGAGCGGATAAAGTAGCCTTCTCACTCGCCCTGCCTTCACGTTTAATGAATCCACCGGGAATTTTACCTGCAGCATACATACGCTCTTCAAACTCTACGGTCAAGGGAAAAAAATCGATTCCCGCTCTGGGCGCGCCACTACCTGTAGCAAACACCGAAACTACTGTATCCCCATAGCGCAGAAAAATCGCGCCTCCCGCTTGTTTACCAATCTTTCCTGTTTGGAAAGACATCACTCTTCCACCGACGGTGAGTGACTTTTCGAGTATTTGCTGTTTCACAATAATCCCCCTTAAATATTTCAATCCTTCTATATCAACTATTCTCTTCGACATATTCTTATTATTTCCTGCAAATACCATAATAAAACTCTTCTCAAAGAATAATATGACTTATTATATCAACTTTGTGTCTATTTCCAAAATTAAGTCTCACTATAGCCACTTTTCGGCACTTAAAGGAAAGAAGCGGATCATATTGATCCGCTTCAGTGCTTTCACGTTTAAATTATTTACGTAGGCCAAGTTCGGCAATAAGAGCACGATAACGGTCAAAATTAACATTTTTCAGATAGGTTAATAATGCACGTCTCGAACCAACCATTTTCAAGAGACCTCGACGGGAGTGGTGGTCTTTCTTATGCGTCTTAAAGTGTTCTGTTAAATACGTAATACGTTCAGTGAGAAGCGCAACTTGTACTTCTGGAGACCCTGTGTCCCCTTCTTTTTGAGCATGCTTTAAAATAATCTCGTGTTTTCTTTCAGGTGTCATCATAATAAAATTCCTCCATTTTTTCATAATTCCCAACTGCCCAGGTTGACGTTGGAGACTCATTCAAGCCGAGTCAGTGGGACATCATAGTTTCTAAAGTAGTATACATGGTAAAAATATATTTGTAAAGGTAGAAAAGTCGGCTGCCTTGTACGCTACACGATAACCGATAACCTACACGTTTCTCGTAAGACAGTCTCTGCGTTCGTCCTATCATTCTTCAACTGCGTCATAAGTTCGTTGACACCCTTAAATTTGCACTCATCACGCAAACGATCAACAATGTGAACGAGTATTTCACGCCCGTACAAGTCTTTATTAAAATTAAAGAAATGAACCTCTGCTATCGTCGCATACGAGTCGTGAAACGTTGGCTTTTTGCCAATATTCATCATCCCAGACATACGTTCTCCATCGAGATCGGCCCAAACTGCATAGACGCCCCGTTTTGGGATTAGATAGTCTTCTGAAGGGAGAATGTTGGCCGTCGGATAACCCAGCTGACGCCCACGCTCTTCACCGTGCACAACCGTCCCACGCAGGCAAGGAAGGCGACCTAGCAACGAGCTAGCCAAGATAATATTCCCGTGAAGTAAGGCTGTACGAATACTGCTTGAAGAAATCACCTGAGTACCAAGCATTTGGGCCTGAAGGACACTCACTCCAAATCCATACGTCTTTCCTAGGTCTTTAAGCAACTCCGTATTCCCTCTACCTTGGGCACCAAATGAATAATTAAAGCCCACCACAACATGAACCACCCCTAGGGGAAGAAGCATTTCCTTCACAAATTGTTCCGGAGAAGTGTCCGCCATTTCCCTAGTAAACGGTAAATAATAGACGGTTTGGACGCCAATAGTTTCTAGATAAAGTAAACGCTCTTCAGTTGTTGACAAAAGCTTGATCTCCCGCTCTGGAAATAACACTTTGAGTGGGTGTGGCTCAAAAATCAACACAGAAAGCGCCACACCTAACCGCAAAGCTTGTCCTAAGCCATGCTCAAGCAAGCGACGATGTCCCAAGTGTACTCCATCGAAATTACCTAACGCCAAGACACACGGTTCTTTGTTAATAGGGAGACTTGTTCGAACTTGCACGGATTCGACCTCCTAAGTGAACTCGTATCATCCAAAAACCTTGTGTGGGAAAAGGCTTTCCTCACGCCAGGCCCCAATTCCAATCAATTCTCCGTCCTCAATGACCTGGACATAGGGCTCATTCCCTACGGTAGGATTATTCACTAACTCGCGCCTGGTAGGCAAGCCATGCCGAAAAGCATTGGCGCGGTTAGCCGATAAAAACACGCGTGGTAAGTTGATTCCAGCTGACAGCGGCAGTAAAAAGTCATAGTTCGAGTTGCTGACCGCCTCTTCAATCTCCTCCAGTGTCCAACTATCCTGAATCTTGAACGGGCCTGAACGAACACGCAATAAATTAGACATATGCGCACCACAGCCCAATGCCTGGCCAAGATCAAAACTGATTGTCCTTATGTACGTCCCTTTTGAGCACTCAATATCTAGAATGGCCCGAGGAAACTCTCCCTCATACCATTTTACCAGTTTCAAGTCATAAATACAGATCTCGCGTGCTGCTCTCTCAATCGATATCCCTTGGCGAGCATACTCATAGAGGTGTTTGCCTTCTTTACGAACTGCCGAGTACATCGGAGGTATTTGTGCTAATTTACCCAAAAAATTAGGTATTATCCGCTCCAAGTCTGCTACCTTTAAATCTGGTTTCGTCCGATGAACCTCTTTACCAAAGGCATCCTGGGTATCAGTTGTAACTCCAAACGTCACCTCGGCAAGATAAGCTTTTCCTTGCTCAGTGATGTATTCTGCTAGACGTGTTCCCTTACCCACGCAAAGTGGTAAAACACCAGCCACTCCAGGATCAAGTGTTCCTGTGTGGCCAATCTTTTTAGTCTTTAACACTCTACGCATCCAGACTACAACATCAGAAGAGGTCATGCCAGGTGGTTTAAGTACGTTCATGATCCCTTCCAAGCTTTAACGCCTCCTCAATTGCGGTCGTGATCCTTTGTTTGGCCTCATCCATCGAAACTCTTAGAGTACACCCCGCAGCTCTCTTGTGTCCTCCACCTGCGAACAGTGCAGCAATCTCATTAACATTCAACCAAAGGTTAGAGCGCAGGCCTCCTTTAATTTCTTGAAGGCCAACCTCTTTAAGCAACACGGCCACCTCTACGCCTACAATACTCCGTGCGTGATCAACCAGTCCCTCACTCAACTCGAGACCTGCACCACTTTCTCGAAAATCTTCGGCGTTTAAACTCATGATCGCGAGTTGACCCTCTGCACGAATCTCTAAGCTCTCGAGAGCACGCTGAAGCAGCTTAATTTGGGCAAGGGGCTTTTGGTTAAATATATTATTATGTATACGTGACAAATCCACACCCAAGTCTAAGAGGTCTGCCGCGGATCGATGGGTTTGTGCCGTCGTATTACTGTACTGAAAGCAACCTGAATCCGTCACAATCGCTGTGTAGAGATTTGTGGCAATGTCACGATCTATTTCTACACCCAATTGGTTTATAAGCGTCAAGGCGACTTCCCCCACGGCACTTGCGTCGGCATCAACCCAGTTCAAGTCACCAAAGTACAGATTCGAGATGTGGTGATCTAGGTTGAGTACAATACTATCTGCAGAAATATCAGACCTCGACAAGTTAACGCGCCCTAGGTCCGTACAGTCCACAAACAAGAGGATCTTAGGTTGGGGACTAGGCAGCTCCTGCCTTATCCTTAAAGAGCCAGGTAAAAACGTTAAATAGCTTGGCACAGTATTTGGATTGTAAAACGAGACTTCTTTTCCCATTTTCTCCAGAGCTAGACCAATAGCCAGCATGGATCCTGTACAGTCCCCATCCGGAGAAATATGGGAGAAAAGCGCCACCTTTGGCGCTTTTCTTAAGTGTTCAATCATTTCTTCTGAGGCTTTTTCATGATTCATGAGATTCATCCTTACCTGCATCGTCCGAAACCCCAACATCCCTCAACAACTTCAAGATGTGTGCACCATGTTCAATAGAAGGATCATAGACAAATACGATGGCTGGAACGTGTCGAAGTCGTACACGCTTCGCGATTTCACTACGTACGAACCCAGCTGCTCCATTCAACACCTCCAAAGATGTTTTTCCTTCGTCATCAGTCCCCAGAACACTTACATACACTTTAGCGTGAGCCAGATCGCCCGCAACATCTACATTTGTAATTGTGACAAATCCAATACGAGGGTCTTTCAGCTCCACCCGGATGAGTTGAGAAATTTCTTCTTTAAGTGTTTCAGCCAAACGATTCGGTCGATGTTTTGACATAATTATCCCTCCAGGGCCGATTTACTATAATGTGCGTTTGACTTCTTCCATAACAAACGCTTCAATGATGTCGCCTTCTTTAAGATCATTGAATTTTTCGATACCAACGCCACACTCAAAACCCTCGGCAACCTCTTTAACATCATCCTTAAAGCGTCGGAGCGATTCCATAACGCCTTCATGGATAACAATACTATCCCGTATGACACGCACTTTAGCTGAACGGACAATCTTACCTTCGGTCACCATACAACCAGCAACGGTTCCCGCTTTAGGGACTTTAAAGACCATACGAACTTCAACTTTACCCAAAACGACTTCTTTAAAGGTCGGATCAAGCAGACCCGTCATTGCAGCCTTGACATCTTCAATGGCATCATAGATGACTCGATACAGCCGCAAATCGACGCCCTCTAGTTCCGCCGTCGCCTTTGTATTGGAGTCTGGACGGACATTAAAGCCAATAATAATAGCATTTGAAGCCGAGGCCAGCATGATATCATTTCGATTAATAGCACCCACGCCACCATGGATTGGGTTGACTCGAACTTCATCCGTCGAAAGCCGAAGGAGTGACTGCTTCAAAGCTTCTACTGAACCTTGAACGTCTCCTTTGATAATAATATTTAATTCTTTAATTTCGCCCTCTTTAATCTTGTCAAAAAGGTCTTCTAAGCTAACTTTAAAGACGGTCTTTTTGGATTCTTCTACTTTGCGAACTGCAATACGTGCAGACGTTATTTGGCGAGCCAATTTGTCGTCTGCTACAACGTAGAATGCTTCTCCCGCTTCAGGCACTTCAGATAAGCCTTGAACTTCAACCGGCATGGAGGGTCCTGCTTTCTTAACCCGTCGCCCTGTATCATCCACCATAGCCTTTATTCGACCAAAGGCACAACCTGCTACGGCCATATCTCCAATATTGAGCGTACCCTTAGAAACGAGAACCGTTGCGACTGGTCCTTTACCCTTATCTAATTCAGCCTCGATGACCGTTCCAGCGGCTGCACGTTTCGGATTCGCTTTGAAATCCCGAACTTCTGCAACCAATAGAATCATTTCAAGAAGTTTATCGATGCCCACATTACCTTTTGCAGAGACAGGAACAGCAATAGTTTCTCCGCCCCACTCTTCAACGACAAGACCGTACTCGGTTAATTCTTGCTTAACTTTTTCCGGCGTTGCATTATCTTTATCTATCTTATTAATGGCTACTATGATGGGAACATCAGCCGCTTTGGCATGATTAATCGCTTCAATAGTCTGAGGCATAACTCCATCATCCGCCGCTACCACCAAGACTGCGATATCCGTGACTTGAGCACCTCGAGCACGCATTGCTGTAAAGGCCTCATGCCCTGGGGTATCTAAGAACGTAATTTTTTGACCGTTGATTTCAACTTGGTATGCCCCGATATGCTGAGTAATTCCACCAGCTTCCGAAGCCGTCACATGCGTGGTACGGATACAATCCAAGAGCGACGTTTTTCCATGATCAACGTGTCCCATTACGGTAACGACTGGTGGACGGAAAATAAGGTCTGCCGGATCATCCGCGATCTCCTCAATAACAGCCATTGATTTCTCAGCTTTCACCTCAACTGTGACACTCAGTTCACCAGCTAGAATGGTTGCAGTTTCCGCGTCTAACTCCTGATTAATGGTAGCCATGACACCCAACACCATGAGCTGTTTAATAATTTCTCCCGCCTTACGGCCCATTTTAGCCGCAAGATCTTGTACTGAAATCGATTCCTGAATCACAATGTGTTTGGGCTTTGTGTCCCGCACTTCTTTTTTAGGACGCTTCTGAAAACGCCGATGTGGTTGACGCATCGCATTTTCTTTTTCCTTTTCCAATTCACGTTTGCGTTCGTAAGCTTTGTCCTGGGCTTTTTTAGTTGCCGGTGGCTGACGTTTAGGTTGCTCAATAATTGTTGGGGTCGTTGGAGCACCTGCACCAGCTCGTGCGGGCATTCCTGGACGAGCACCCTGTGACTGTCCTTGATAGCCTGGACGAGCACCTTGCGACTGTCCTTGAAACCCTGGGCGAGCGCCTTGTGGTTGACCTTGGAACCCCGGGCGTGGACCTTGTGGCTGTCCTTGGAACCCTGGGCGAGCGCCTTGCGGCTGTCCTTGGAATCCTGGGCGAGCGCCTTGCGGCTGTCCTTGGAATCCCGGACGTGGACCTTGCGGTTGTCCTTGGAATCCTGGACGTGGACCTTGCGGTTGTCCTTGGAACCCTGGCCGTGGACCTTGTGGCTGTCCTTGGAACCCTGGACGTGGACCTTGCGGTTGTCCTTGGAACCCTGGACGTGGACCTTGCGGTTGTCCTTGGAATCCTGGACGTGGACCTTGCGGTTGTCCTTG
>DHWG01000129.1 GCA_002413075.1 Desulfosporosinus sp. UBA5188
GGCGAATGCCGAGAGGCTATTAGATTGAGAAGGAGGGATGTAATTTATGTGTGACAAAAATACTAAGGAAAGTCTTAGGGATAAAACGATAGATCAACATAAAACGGCCGCATGTGCCATCAGAAATAACAGTGAACTTCCGAGCGTTGCAAGCATCAATGATATTGATGTAGAAAATGCAAAAGATTGGGTCGACTCTAATGAGAAATAGGCATAATAAAACTCACATGATATAAAATATAACGAGCGGATCGCCCTGTGCGTCCGCTCGTTTAAATTATGATACACTAAGTAGGTAAATTTTATCAAAGAATATTAATTGGCTAATTAATAAGTGCATTAAATAGTGGGAGGGTCAAGCTTTGGGTAAGAAAAATTACTACGTCGTCAAAGAAGGGTCAAAGGTAGGGCTTTTTAACAACTGGCAAGAATGCCTTTTATCTGTGAAGGGGTATAAAGGGGCCGTGTATAAAGGCTTTGAAACAAAAGCGGAAGCAACTGAGTGGTTTAAGGGTAACACTAGGGCTTCTATCGATCTAAGCGAAAGGACTAGGCTAATGGCCCCCTTCGATTCTATAGGTCTTATTGATTATGAAGTGTATACGGATGGAAGCTTTTACAAGGGGCGGTATTCTTATGGTTACGCCTTTATCAAAGATGGTGAGGTTGTGTTTGAAAGCAATGGAGTCGGTGAAGACCTTGAGGCTGCATGTATGAGAAATGTGGCTGGAGAACTTGCGGCGGTACAACATGCCGTGGAAAAAGCAAAAACGCTTAATGCCCGTATCTTGATCTATCACGACTATTCCGGAATTTCTCATTGGGTTACAGGAGATTGGCAAGCGAAAAATAAGTTTACACAAGCCTACGTCGCATTTATGAAAGCGCATCATGGGCTTTACGAATTTAGGAAAGTTGCGGGCCACTCAGGAGATCGATTTAATGATTACGTCGACCGGCTTGCTAAAGAAGCTCTAGGAATAATCCCTAAAGGATAGCGCACTCTTTTTCCGCAATGATTGCAGAAATAGAAGTTACGTAACTTAATGAATGTAATTATTTGGATGTTTAATGATTCTTTCAAGCAATTGGGTTAAGACATCAATTTCAGCAAAATCGTTATATAATCCGAAGCTTATTCGAACCACACCTGGGCGGGCAGCATCCACACTTCGGCTTAAGTTCTCCATTTGTTTTGGAGAAATAGATAAAAGCTGTTGGATATAAGGCTGAGTACAGAAACAACCGGTACGAACTGCAATGCCCGCCTGATCGGATAAGATCGTTGCAACTTGTTCATGGGCAATCCCTCTAATATTAAAGGGGATAACCCCAATTCTCGGTTCACCTAAGGACGTGTGAGAGTAAAGCGTTATGCCAGGGATTGATTTAAGCTTAGAATTGGCATACTCTGTAAGCTGACTTTCATAGTGATCAATATTCCTCATGCCCAGGGCTGTTAAGGTTCTAATCGCAGCGACGAGAGCAACAACGCCCATGACATTGGGGGAGCCCGCTTCCTCCTTTTGTGGAGCGCTCTCCCACACGACCCAATCATGAGTGACAATTTCTGCGGTACCTCCGCCTACGATTTCAGAGATACCCTGCTGAAACGTTTCTTTTGGGCCAATCAGTACCCCAATGCCAAAAGGCGCATACATTTTATGGGCTGAAAAAGCAAGATAATCGATATGGTGAAGCGGATTCGAGGGTTTCATATTGATAACATTATGAGGAACGAGCTGAGCGCCATCAACAAGTATCTTCGCCCGATAGCGGTGGGCCAGTTCGGCTATTTTATGTATTGGGTTTACATAGCCTGTAACATTGGAGGCTCCGGTAACGGTTACGAGTTTTACATTGCCTTTATGTTTGATTAATTTACTCTCTAGGTCTTCAAGGCTTAATTTTCCGTAGGAGTCTGTTTGAACATAATCTACCTGAAACTTGTTTCTCCACGGGAGATCATTAGAATGGTGCTCCATACAAGTTGATAAAATAACGCTCTTCTTCTTTCCTTCCCAAAGACGATAGGATAATTTATTAATCGCTTCCGTCGTGTTTTTAACAAAGATGACCGTATTTTGGAGAGGATCAGCGTTGACAAATTTCAGGACGATTGACCTTGCTTCTTCAAAGAGATGGGAAGAAAATTGTGATTTATAACCTGTGCCACGATGGATGGAAGAATACATAGAAGAAAATTTTACAATTTCCTCTATAACTGAAACGAAGGGAGGGGTCGAAGCCGCGTTATCGAAGTTGATGGCTGTTGTAAGTTGACCGTTGTAAAGTGGGATTTGTGTGTCAGCCCCTACAATTAGATGTCTGTAATTGGACTGCGGCATCTTATAATTCATACAATCACCCTATCTATAAGAAAATAAAACGTTTTTTCTCTTGTTGCATTTTATTTTATTTCCAAGAAAAGGTGACAGAAGTTAGTCGTTTGTTACATGATATCTGTGTTTCTGAAACATACTAAGCCTAGGTCTATAAAGTGGAATACAGGGGGGTAGACATGAAAAAGTCAGGAGAAATCCAAAAACCAGCGAAAGGGATCACCAGTGCCAAGTACGATTCTAGAAGCGCAGAATACAAACAGGAACAGAAAAAGGCTAAAGAAAATAACCAAAGTGAGTCCTGAAATTTAAAGACCTGAAGTTAAGCCTTATGCCTGGCTTGAGTAGTGGTATAAGGCTTAACTAGTCGTTCGTTCAGACGAAGTAATGGAACTCTTAAAATATATTAAATAAAATGAGATATAGGAGGATTTGATTTTGCAATGACAACAGTAAGTGAAAGATTTTTAAGGTATATTAAATTTGATACTATGTCGATCGAAGAGACCACTGACCCAACGACTCTAGGGCAGTTGGAATTCGCTAAAGTTCTCGTTGAAGAATTAAGGACTATGAATATGGAGAACATTTCATTAGATGATTATGGCTATGTTGTTGCAAATTTACCGGCAAATACAAATAAGAAGATTCCAGCTTTTGGTTTTATTGCCCATATGGATACAAGCCCTGATATGAGTGGTCAGGGAGTGAATCCTCAGATTGTTAAAGATTATAATGGTCAAGACATCCAAATCAATAAAGAGAAGAATCTCGTATTATCTCCGAAGGAGTTTCCTGAGCTACTAAACTATAAGGGTAAAACGCTAATTACAACGGATGGTACAACTTTGTTGGGGGCAGATGATAAAGCAGGAATTGCAGAAATCATGACAGCGCTGGACTATCTGAAAAACCATCCGGAACAATTGCATGGTAAACTATGCATTGCGTTTACACCAAACGAAGAAGTGGGGAGAGGGGCAGATCATTTCGATGTTAAGAAATTTGGAGCGGATTTTGCCTATACCATAGATGGCGGACCGATTGGGGAACTAGAGTATGAGAATTTTAACGCTGCTGGAGCAAAAGTGAGTATTCAAGGAAGAAATATCCATCCCGGTTCAGCAAAAGGGAAAATGGTGAACGCGCTTCTACTTGCTCAGGAATATGTCGCTGAATTACCAAAGGGCGAAACACCAGCAGAGACGGAAGGGTATGAAGGATTTTATCACCTGACCAATATTCAAGGGGAAGTTGAAAGTGCAACACTAAGTTATATCATACGAGATTTTGACTTGGCTTCCTTTAAGAAAAGGAAAAAACTGATGAACAATATTGCCGACAAACTCAATGGTAAGTATGGAAATGAACGGTTTAAAGTTGAGATTAAGGATCAATACTTCAATATGAAAGAGAAAATAGAGCCAGTTAAGCATATAGTGGATACTGCTGCAAAGGCCATGGAGGCTGTTGGAGTCGTACCAGACATTTGCCCGATCCGAGGTGGAACCGATGGGGCAAGACTATCCTTTATGGGATTACCTACCCCAAATATTTTTACAGGAGGACATAATTTCCACGGAAAATACGAGTTTATCCCAATATTCGCCATGGAAAAATCCGTAGAGGTTATTTTACAGATCATTGAGTTGTACTCAATCGCAGAGGGGTCGACGGAATAAGCAAATAATGTTGAGATTATGAATAAGATATAGTATACTAAATAAGTAGAGAAATCAAATTAAACTTGCCTTTTTAAATAAGAGCAATTTGACTGGCGGGATGATCATCAGAATTCATCCCGATGGTTGTTGCTTGTTTTTGTCTGGGTAACACTTTGAAAGGGGTCAACTATGAGCGACAGTATTACTTTGACGAATGAAAACGAAACCGAAACTATGGAGATCTCTAGGTTAATCATTGAGAGGTACTTAGAAAGAAAACTAAAAGATACTGAAATTGTGCACCATCTAAACGAGGTTAATGATGACGACAGAACTGCAAATCTTGCAGTATTTGTCGATGTCGCTCATCACGCTAAATTCCACAAAGCTAAAAGAAAGTCACGGTATGTTCCTGAGGTAGGACGTACTAGAAAAGCAATCGAAGCAAAAATGTTAGAAAAGTACGGGATTGTATTTTATGGTCCGTTATGTACTAGCGATAGAGAAAGAATGCTCAAACAAATGGCAGAACGCACAAAGAAGGAACTGGGTTTGCTCAGCTAACCTAGGAGAGGTTGATTCCAAATGGCGAAAATTGAGCTGATCGCAACGGCAGCTTTTGGTTTGGAGTCCATTGTGGCTCGTGAATTAAAAAATCTTGGGTATGATAACTTAATAGTCGAAAACGGGAAAGTTACTTTCGCCACTGATGAGCTGGGTATTTGCCGTACAAACCTATGGTTACGTAGTTCTGACCGTGTCCTTCTTAAGATGGGTTCATTTAAAGCCCGTACTTTCGAAGAGCTCTTTCAACAAACAAAAGCCTTGCCTTGGGAGGAGTGGCTTCCAGAGGATGCCAACTTCCCTGTTCAAGGTAAATCCATTAAATCCCAGCTGTTTAGCGTTTCCGACTGTCAAGCAATTGTTAAAAAGGCCATTGTAGAACGCCTCAAAGAAAGCTATAGTACGACTTGGTTTGAAGAGACAGGGCCCCGTTACCAGATCGAGGTCGCCCTGCTTAATGATATTGTTACTCTGACCATAGACACGTCTGGGCTAGGTTTGCACAAGCGCGGATACCGGCAACTTGCTGGACAAGCTCCGTTAAAAGAAACTTTGGCAGCTGCGATGATCCAACTTAGTTACTGGAACAAAGATCGCGCGTTAATAGACCCTTTTTGCGGAACTGGAACCATTCCTATTGAAGCGGCATTTATTGCTCAAAATCGGGCACCGGGTCTTAAACGAAATTTCGCCTCAGAGAAATGGTCGAGAATCCCTAAATCGCTCTGGCAAGAAGCTTGGCAGGAAGCGCTTGATCTATGGAAACGAAACGTACCTTTACATATCTACGGTTCGGATATTGATGCTGCGGCTTTGATCTTGGCTCGCACTCACGCCATTGAGGCTGGGGTAGAAGATGTAATACACTTTCAGCGCCTACCGGTCGCAGAAGTGCGCTCTAGGTTTAAATACGGACATATGATTGCCAACCCACCTTATGGTGAGCGACTTGGGGACGTGACTGAGATCGAAGTACTCTACCGTGAACTTGGGGAAACGTTTCATAGTTTAGAGAATTGGTCACTTCATATGTTAACCACTCACCAATTCCCAGAACGATTAATTGGACGGCGTTGGGACAAAAGCCGAAAGCTTTATACTGGACGGCTGGAATGTCATTATTTCCAGTTTTTCGGAGCACGTCCCCCTAGAGAGCCCTTCCAAAACGCCGTCAAGGAAACAACTAATTCAAGTGTACCTTTAACAACGATTTAAACCTGAATAGGTTAAAGAAAAAGTCTAATGCTAGGGCATTAGACTTTTTTAGCATAAACATTGTTTCTATGAGTTAGACTAGTAACTGATTCATAGCTCACTCGTGCTAATGATTCCAATATGCAATCTGGTGATATAAATAACATATACTGATCATTTGAGTTCACTGAATTTCATAAGCCAAACTTAGAGTATATGTTATACTGTAATAGTAACGAGTTAAAGGGATTCAGATATTATTATGAATGTTACTATCAGGTTCTGCAATGGTGATAATTATAAATAATAATTTTACAATTATTCTATACTCCCTTAGACTTAAATAGTTACAATTATAACAAGTGTAAGGAGGTTACAGGTTATGTTGCTTAGTTTTATTGCGTATTTATCCATATTCCTTTTTGTCGGTATTTCTGTGTACAAGGCTTATAAATTTGCAAAAATGCCTTTGCATGGGCGAATGGAACTTTATCCAGTGCCTAAAGAAAAAGGGTTCGAACATGGTGGTTCGTTCTATGAGGAAGTATCGTGGTGGAGTAAACCTCACGAAGTGTCTCATTTTAGGGAAATAATGGAAATGATGAAAGAGATTCTATTTATTAAAAAGTTGTTTGAAAATCAACGACCTTTTTGGTGGATTTCTTATGCGCTACATTTAGGTATTTACCTTCTTATGGCTTGGACCATGTTATTGGTGGTCGGTGCCACCACTGAACTTAACGGGATTTTTGTAGCAGCCAATAGTCCAAGTATCTGGGGTCTGTTGATTTACTATCTAACTTTTGTCACAGGAATTTGTGGACTAGTACTGGGTACTTTAGGTGCTGGATTATTATTTCTTCGCAGGATGTTTGATAGTACTTTGAAGAAATATACAACGCCACAAGAGTATTTTAATCTCTTACTCCTTTTTGCTGCTTTATTTTCCGGGATCATAACCTGGGGCAGCGATCTGTCTTTTAGTACAGCAAGGGATGTCACCGCTAACCTCATAACTTTTACGAATTTTGATGCCACTGGTTTGCAAATCATCAATATAATTCTTGTTGGAATTATGTTGACTTATATTCCTATCAGCAAGATGAGTCACTACGTCGGAAAGTATTTCACGTTTCATACAGTTTTATGGGACAATAGTCCAAATGTTAAGGGGTCTGCGGTTGAACAAAAAGTTAAAAAAGCGACGTCTTATAAGCCAACTACCTCTTGGTCAGCTCCTCATATCAAGGGACCGAGCGCACCGAAATAATCACTTCCAATCTTCCATCTCTTATGTGTCGATTCGATAGAAAAAGGAGATCTAAGTATGATAAATCAAAAAGATTTACTTCCAAAAGACATGGGACGCTCTGATGAGCAATTGATTAAACTCGAAGTTGATCAGCTCATGCCTTTGTTGGCACCCTATGATAAACCTGGAATGGAACCCGCGATGACTGATCCTAAACCTGCTTGGAAAGAAAAATTCTGTACTTCGTTAGATGGTTACGTGGGTATTGATACCTTAATTCGACCGAAGTCTAAAGAGGAAGAAGATGAATTTGTTCGGAAGTTCCTCAGTGGCTTAGAAAAAATCTTTTCTGATGCTAATAATGGTGTGCTGGAACCCCTTCTTTTGACCTTTGAATATTGCGCTAAGTGCAATACGTGTTCAGACGCCTGTCATATCTACACCGCGACTGGGAACAATGAGTTGTACCGACCTATCTACCGTTCTGAGGTTCTCAGAAAAATTATGAAGAAGTACTTTACTAAGAGCGGAAAACTATTAGGTAATTTTGTCGGCGCAGATATCGATGTGAACTGGGAAACGATTGCTCGCTTGGGCGAACTAGCCTATCGCTGTAATCTATGCCGACGTTGTGCACAGACTTGTCCCTTGGGTCTGGATAATTCCCTTCTTACCAAAGAAATTCGTAAAATTTTCAGTCAAGAAATGGGAATTGCGCCGACGCCTCTGCATACAAAAGGTTCGATGCTCCAGATTAAGACGGGTTCTTCGACGGGATTAAGCAAACCTGCTTTTCTAGATACCCTTGAATTTCTAGAAGAAGATACCGAAGAAAGATTTGGCATAAAGTTTAAGTTCCCAGTCGACAAAAAAGGTGCAGACATACTCGTATTGCATAATGCGGGAGAATTTATTGCTTGGCCAGAAAACCCTGTAGCCTTTGCGTTACTCTTTGAGGAAGCGGGTTTAAATTGGACACTTAGTAGTGAAATCATGGGGTATGATAGTGTTAACTACGGGCTGTGGTATGACGATTTTCAGGCTAAAAAAATTGCTTTGATGCAAATGAAAGTAGCTAAAGATTTTGGAGTGAACCGACTTGTGGTCGCTGAGTGTGGGCATGCCCATAAGGCTTCGATGGTCGTGGGTGATCGCATGGCGTATGGCGATGCTAAGATTCCTGTGGAGAGTTGTCTGCCGCTTCTGTGGGACATGGTCAAGAACAAACGATTAAAGCTTGATCCTAGTAAAAATAACTTCCCTGTGACGCTCCACGACCCTTGTAATGTCGTGAGACAATTGGGGATCGTAGAACCTCAACGAAATGTTTTGAAAGCTATCTGCCCTCAGTTTAGAGAAATGACACCTCATGGCGTAGACAACTACTGCTGTGGTGGGGGAAGTGGTTTCGCAATTATGAATTCCCAGAACTTCCCGCAGTTCAGAGATTCAGTGGCTTCTCGAGTGAAATTCAATCAGATTCTTGGTGCTTTCAAGGATACCATTGAAGACCCATCCATTCCTAAATACGTCTGTGCGCCATGTTCCAACTGCAAAGGAGCAATGCGATCTATTTTCGAACACTATGATGCAACCGAAAAATTCAACCTCCAGTACGGTGGATTAGTGGAACTTATGGTGAATGCTCTTGTAAGTATGAAGAAGCCTTACTTGGAGTTTTTAGATAAAGAATAGACAGATGGGCGAATTGGGTATGACGATTTGATGTAACTCTATATAGTGCCATCAGGATTATGTATTGTACGAATTGTGCGCAAAATGTTAAATTAAGAACGTGATATGAGTAGTATAAATTTTCACAACATACAATTCATATCAAAATTTTCTACTAAATATTTTCAGCTTTGAATACCCCTATTGTTTTATTTTTCTCTTGAGTAGTTCAAGGAGGTGTAATTTGTGTTTATAGTGACGATTGATGAAGATCAGTGTTCAGGATGCGATTCATGTGCTGAAGGGTGCCCAGCGCATCTACTTGCCTTTAGTGAGGACAAGGCTCATGTGGTGGGTGACGAATCAGAGTGCATGGGCTGCGAAAGCTGCACGTCGGTTTGTCCGACTGGTGCCATCAGTATTGCGGAAATGTAAGTAAATCATAAAACTTGAAGACGGAGGGTGTGCCATGACTGAAAAGAAAACACCTTTACTAGACGAACTAGAAAAAGGTAAATGGCCTAGTTTTGTTACTGAAATGAAACGAGCTGCAGTAAAAAGTGAAGCTGCTTCTGAGTTACTTGATGTGTTGGAAAGATCTTATGCAGAGCGCAGAGGACATTGGAAACACGGTGGGATTGTTGGAGTTAGAGGATATGGCGGCGGCGTCATTGGTCGTTATGTTGATGAACCTAAGACTTATCCACATATCGCTGAGTTCCATACCATTCGTATTAATCAACCTTCAGGCTTTTTCTACAACACGAAAACACTTCGCACTATTTGTGATCTTTGGGAAAAACACGGAAGTGGTTTGACGAACATGCACGGATCCACAGGAGACATTGTTCTTCTAGGATGCACAACTGAGCATATTCAACCCATCTTTGACGATTATAGTGAGGCAGGTTTTGACTTAGGTGGATCAGGCTCTTGCTTGAGAACAACGAACTGTTGCGTAGGACCTGGACGTTGTGAACATGCATGTTACGATACACTTGAAGCTTGTTACAATATCACCAATGAATTTATGGATGAGCTTCATCGTCCAATGTGGCCTTACAAGAGCAAGATTAAGTTCTCTGGTTGCGCAAATGACTGTACAGGTGCAATTGCCCGTGCTGACATCTCTGTTATCGGAACCTGGCGCGACTCGATCAGAATAGATCAAGACGCTGTCAAAGAATATGCTGCTGAAAAATTCCCGATCCAAAGTCAAGTTTGCGACAAATGCCCAACCAAATGTCTCACCTACAACAAAGAGACCCAAGAACTCTCAGTAGTTGCTGAAGATTGCACACGTTGTCTGCATTGCATCAATATGATGCCTAAAGCAATTCAACCTGGCGAAGATAAAGGCGCTACCATTTTGATCGGCGGAAAATCAACCATCGTTCAATCTGCGTTCATGTCCTCGGTCGTTGTACCTTTCATAAAAATGGATCCGGAAAATGATTTCGCAGAGTTCAAGGATCTTGTGGGTCGCGTTTGGGAGTGGTGGGATGAAAACGGTAAAACACGTGAGCGTATTGGTGAAACGATATTCCGTTTAGGAATGGGGAAATTCTTGCGTGAAGCAGAAATTCCAGCCGTACCTCAGCAAGTTTTCCGTCCGCGTGCTAACCCATATGTGTTCTGGGCTCAAGATGAGCTTGACAGGTCTGGAACCGCACTTGATGGATCAAAACTCTAATGTTATAATAAGGAACGTATGAGAGGTGGATAACCATGGCAGCAAAATTAGACCAAGGACCTCCAAATTATAAAGAGATGCTTCCTCAAGTTATATTGGACAACTACGGCAAGTGGAAATACCACGAGATTCCTAGTCCAGGCGTACTCAAGCACGTCGGCGAAAGTGGTGTACTTTATAGTGTGCGCGTTGCTTCTCCCCGATTGGTAAGTATTGATTTTGTTCGTGATTTATGCAAAATTGCTGACGATTACTGTGACGGATTCCTCCGCTTTACAACCCGTAATAATGTAGAGTTTCTAGTTGGTGACGAGGCTAAACTTCAACCATTGCTTGATACTTTAGCCGCTCAAAACTATTGCGTTGGAGGAACAGGGCAGTCAATTAGTAATATCATTCACACTCAAGGATGGGTGCACTGTCACACACCAGCAACGGATGCCTCAGGCGTCGTTAAAGCTGTAATGGATGACTTATATGAGTATTTTGACTCTATGAAACTCCCAGCTAAATTAAAAATGGGCTTGGCGTGCTGCTTAAACATGTGTGGATCAACTCACTGCAGCGACATCGGGATTGTCGGTGTTCACCGGACTCCTCCTCGCATCGATCATGATAAACTACGTAAAGGGACTGAAATCCCTACATTGGTAGCAAGTTGCCCAACAGGCGCTATTCGTCCCGATCCTAAGAATAAGAGTGTTATCGTTAATGAAGCTAAATGTATGTATTGCGGTAACTGCTATACGATGTCTCCTGCAATGGAGATCTTCGATCCTAAGAACGACGGCATAGCAATTCTTATTGGCGGTAAAGTCTCGAATGCCCGTTCAGCACCTACTTTTTCCCGTATGGTCATCCCATTCCTGCCAAACAATCCTCCTCGTTGGCCTGAAGTGACAGAAGCAATCCGTGCTATCATAGAACTCTGGATTGCCAATGCTCGTAAAGGTGAACGAATCGGTGAATGGGTTGAACGCATTGGCTGGGAGAGATTCTTTAGCTTGAGCGGCCTACCTTTCTCGGATATGTTGATCGATGATTACATCTTTGCCCGAGAAACCTTCCGAACTGGTACCGCATTTAAGTTCTAAATTTTTCAATTTAAATTAGAAAGCTGGTATCTCAAATGCAAAAAGGACCTGCAAGCCCCGAAATTAAAGCTAAAGTACTTGAATACCTTGCGAAAGTGCAAAAAGCTAAGAGTAGAGACGTCGCAGTTGCCATTGGCGAGAAAAAGGGCGATGTGGATAACGCGGTTAAAGAGCTTACTGCAGAGGATCTTGTTGAATACCTCTACATTACAACCACTTTTATCTGTTTAAAAGGTAAAGTTCAAACCCCCAATTAATCAATATGAACATTTCCTAATAAACACTAGATCGACCATCTTTAATGCCTTTCCTTGTTTCTGCTGATTCTATCAATCTAGCGTTATAGGGAATAGACAGTAGGTGGTCGATTTTTTTGTGTACAAACTGTGTAGAATGCGTATACTATCAAGTAACATTTAGTTCACTCCCGACTCAATAACTCCAAGAGAGGTGTGGTTATGATCTTACCATTGACAGCTATGAATGAACCCAGCATTACGAAGGTGCCTCGCTTAGTCATTGGTGCACCTCAGGGGCGGAGCGGGAAAACAACGTTTACCTTGGGATTACTCAGAGCGTTTGCTAGGCAGGGGATGGCAGTTCAACCGTTTAAGAAAGGTCCAGACTATATTGACGCGAGTTGGCATACGGCCGCAGCCGGGTGTACCTGCCGTAATCTGGATTCTTTTTTTATGGGGAAACAGGAGATATGCAGGTCACTATCTCAGCAATCTTTGGGAAAAATTTTATCGATTATTGAAGGTGCGATGGGATTATATGATGGTCTTGACTTGCAAGGAAGTAGTTCTACGGCCGAAATTGCTAAAGTGACTCGTACGCCTGTACTTTTAGTCGTTGATGCAACCCGTATGACCCGAAGTATTGCGGCTATGGTGATGGGCTATCAACATTTTGATCCTGAAGTTCATATTGTAGGCGTTGTGCTCAATAAAGTGGCACGAGCTCGTCATGAAAAAATGGCCAGAGAAGCCATTGAAGCGTTTTGCAATATACCCGTTGTAGGGGCCATTCCCAAAGACGTTAATTTAACCATTCCTGATCGGCATCTTGGGTTGGTCACCAGTGGAGAGATGCACGAAACTGACAAATTACTAGAGTATTTTGCAGATGTCATTTGTGACCATGTAGATTTGAACAAAGTTCTCACTTTGGCGCAAAGTGCACCAGATCTCCCACAATATGAGGAATCTCAAGGGCTTAAATTTTCCAAGTACGCTATAAAAAGTATAGGTCTAACACCTAAAATAGGTGTTATTAAGGACGCGTCTTTTAGTTTTTATTATCCTGAAAATATTGAAGCCTTAGAAGAATTGGGGGCTGATGTGGTCACTATTAACGCACTTGTAGATAGCCAGCTCCCTGCTGACCTAGACGGGCTATATATTGGTGGGGGTTTTCCCGAGATCTTTGCTGCTGAACTTGAAGAAAATATAACCTTACGTGGAGAAATTAAACGGGCTGGAGAAAAGGGTCTTCCGATCTACGCGGAGTGTGGAGGGCTGATGTATCTGGGGCGCTCAATTATAACTCCATCTCAGAACTTTGAGATGGTTGGATTACTGCCACTCGATACTCAGATGGAAAGCAAGCCTCAAGGACATGGTTATACGATTATGGAAGCCAAAACCGACCAAACTTGGTTTACTGGTGATACGGAAATAAAGGGTCATGAATTTCATAATTCCCGAATTATTAACTTGGCTCCATATGTGAAGTTCGGCTTAAAAGTCAAGCGAGGGCATGGAATCGATGGTGAAAATGACGGAATTTGTTATAAAAACGTATTTGCCACCTATAATCATATTCATGCTTTAGGATGTCCCGAATGGGCGGAACGCATGGTGAGGTTGGCGACGCGTTACAAGCAGGCCAAGTGTGCGCAAATTGAGAAGGTTGCAGGACAATAAAAGGAGCGTTTCATTTGTTCCTTAACCTGGGCACGATGCATCGTGCCCCTATTTGTGTTGAATTGAAAATCTTTGAATTTGACCATCGAAAGAGACCATGGTTACGCCACAGTTTTTCTTTTGTACTTAAAATAAAGAACGCTTGTCTGGCTAAATCCTTTCACTGATGGTATTATAAAGATATATGGATGTCCAGAATAACCATCGGGTTAATAAGGTAGGGCTTGTAAAGCTCAATCCTCTGGACACAAAACATCTATTATTGTGAAAATGTTCATTAAAGTATTTTTCACGAGTAACTATGAGATGCTTTAACTTATAGATATAGTTGATCTAGGAAGGGAATGATATATCATTATGGAACAACACCTTCTTGTGTTTAAAGATGTAGCAGAAACGAAAAATATTACGTTATCAGCTAAGAAACTACACATGAGTCAACCCAGCATCAGTTTGCAGATTCAAAATCTGGAAAACCAGTATGGTGCTCGTTTTTTTGATCGTACTAATAAAGGGGTAACGCTAACTAAAGAGGGGGAAATATTCTATACGCATGTTCAGAGTGTCTTGGACATTTTGGCGAGTGCCAAAGAGCAGATTAATGCTTTAGCAAAAGGTCAGAGAGGCCTAATATATCTGGGTGCGACGTTAACGATCGGAGAATATATTCTGCCAAATATTCTTGCTTTCCTGTATAAGACACATCCTGATGTTGACTTCAAAGTAAAAATCGCGAATACCGAGTCAATTTCTCAAGATGTTCTAGAAAAGAAACTTCATATTGGCTTGATTGAAGGGCCAGCACCTCGACATAAGGATCTTAATGTGGAAAAGTTTTGGGAAGATGAGCTAGTCGTTGTGCTTCCATACTTTCACTCCTGGGCGTCGAGAAAAAGCATTACCTTAGCAGAACTACCCCATGAGCGTCTGGTGACACGAGAGGAAGGTTCAGGAACGCGTAAAGTGATGGAAATGGCGCTTAAAGAGCGTGGGCTTGACCCGGAACAATTGAATATTACCATGGAACTAGGAAGTACCCATGCTATTAAACAAGTGGTTTCTGCCGGACTCGGGATTACCATTATATCCGCCTTAACAGTAAGTCGTGATAGCGACCAAAAAATATTTAGGACTTTAAAGATCCAAGATGCGCCAATATATCGGTCACTCAGTATTCTCACCAATGCCCAAACTAACCAGACCAAAGACGAACGCCTCTTAATAAACCTACTTCACGATCACAGATTACTTTCTAATATTTTAAGTAAGGATTTTAGCGGATTAGAGCATCTAGAGTGAGTTGCTTTGTGACATCGACTTAGTGAATGGTAGGGAAGGACAAAAACGTTGAAAACTGACTGCCGTATTGGACTCGTTCAGATGGAATCCATTGTAGGAGAGACTGAACGTAATTTCCGGAAGATTATTCATCTGGCTGAAGATGCTCAAAGACAGAACATATCTGTCTTATGCTTTCCAGAATGCGCCCTCAGTGGTTATTCACCGAAGGATGCATCAGAAATTGGGGCCAATCTCGATAGTACTTGGATTCGCCGGTTAAGAGAATGCTCGCAAGACTTAGGGATTACGTTGCTGGTAGGGTTTGTTGAGCAGCGCATAGACCTGTCCAAACCCTGCATATCTCATGTTATTTTATCGCCTGGCGAGGAGCCTTCAGTTTATCATAAAGTTCATTTGGGGCGTAGTGAGTTAGACTATTTTACTCCAGGAGATAGTTTCCCGATCTTTTCTGCTCACGGAATGACGTTTGCCGTGGGAATCTGTTGGGACTGGCATTTTCCGGAGTCGGCAGCGATCTATTCTTTGAAAGGTGCTGAAGTCTTATTTGCACCGCATGCATCTCCCAAAATAGCGGGTGATCGCAATGAGATATGGTTACGTTATCTTGGAGCGCGAGCCTATGATAACTCCGTGTATCTTGGAGCGTGTAATTTGATTGGAAGCAACGGCAGAGCAAAGGAATTTAGTGGAGGATCGTTAGTCCTTGGGCCAAAAGGGGATTTGTGTGGTCAATCGCTCATGGGAGAAGAAGGGATTCTAGCAGCGACCCTCTCAGCGGATAGGATCAATCTTATACGTAGTCCAGAGCGGGCCTCCATGCGAGATAGCTTTTTCCTAGCGGATCGACGCAAGGAACTGTATCATGAACTGATAGAATTAGACATTCCTGTTAGAAGGACGGAGATCAAGGAATAATACTCTCGTTACATGACCAGGTCAGTAGATAGATAATGAACGTAAAGAAAAAACCTTCCTTGGCTTTTATAAAAGCCAAGGAAGGTTTTTCTATGAGCAGTTTACCAATTGCTGCGTGCACGCGGTTGGTAGCAATCACGGCAATACACTGGTTTATCACCAGAAGGTTGGAACGGTACGGTGGTCTCTTTGCCACAAGTAGCACAAATAGCGGGGAACATTTCACGTGGTTGACGAGAATAACCACCGCCGCCGCCACCGTTATTTCGGGTTTGCTCTTTTCTGGCAGCTCGGCATTCTGGGCAACGACCGGGCTCATTCGTAAACCCTTTTTCGGCATAGAACTCCTGTTCAGATGCTGTAAATTCGAACTCCCGGCCACAATCTTTACATCCTAAAACTTTGTCACTAAACATTAAAAAACCTCCGCGATTTTATTACCCGCTACATGGGAAGTTCAGAAAAACTTCCCATAGCCGTAGGCAATCGAGAAGGTCTGTGCAATTCCACAAGTACGAACGAGTTAACTTTAGTATAACTATGATAGTAATATATGTCAAAGGAATAACCGCAAATAAATACTAAAATATTCCAAATAAATGAGCAATAAAAGTACAATATAGTACTAATTTGTCTAAGATTGTTTACACAATTGATTGTGATATTGCCTATCTATAAATTCTGTCTGCCATTATAAAGTAAAGCACGATCGCATAATAATAAGCCAACAGACCTTTAAGCTAATTAAGACGAGATAGGGGATGAGCAAATTGGATCACCTTGATATTATAACACGACCGGATCGTATCCTGGGTATGCAAAAGCTTGAGGAATTATTCAATCAGAAGGGCTATTTGATCTGCCAGTCTTCTGGTGAAAGGGTTTATGACTTCAATAAGATCACTGCAATATTTGTACCACTGAGTAAAGAGCGTGATCAAGTCATGGCTGTTCATAGTGATTATGCCTTAGAATTTGTACAGAGCTGTGTATTGATACTTCATTAAATAGTTTCATAGAACGTAGAAAAGACGTTTGCTATGGCCAAGTGGTCTTTAACGCCTCCAAGTTCCCTGACAGAATGCATTGCTAAGACGGGGTTCCCAATATCAACGGAACGAATATCTAGATGAGTACTAGAGATCGGTCCTATCGTTGATCCACCTCTTTCATCTGAACGATTCACAAATTTCTGAACTTGAACACCAGCGCGCTGACAGAGGGAAGTGAATACCGCTGCAGATTCTGCATCAGTTGTATAACTTTGATTAGCACTTATTTTTATTACAGGGCCTCCATTGAGGATAGGGTGATTTACTGGATCATGCTTTTCTAGGGCATTAGGGTGAAGAGCATGGGCCATATCAGCTGAAATCAGAAAAGATTGTGCCAAGGCCTGGAAATATGATTCTCGATCTTTTTTTTGTGCTAAGAGGATACGTTCTAAGACATGGGCAAGAAACGGCGAAGCAGCCCCTTGCTTGGAAGTGCTTCCGCATTCTTCATGATCAAAACAGGCCAGAACCTGCGTCATCAAAGCAGGTTTTACTTCGGCAAGAGCCCAAGCACCAGCATGGATCATCGCCAAATCATCAAGACGTCCGCTTGAGATAAACTCTTGCTGTAGCCCCACAAAACACCCTTTCTCAAAGTCATGCAAGAAAAGGTCGAAGTCTAAGATATCTTCTGGTCGACAGTGCAAAGCTGTAGCCAGGTGATGAATCAGTATTCCTTCTTTTTCTAATCCATCCGTGATTTGTGTTATTAAGGGAAGCATGTCTTTTTGTTTATTTAAGGCTAGTCCTTCATTAACTTTCCGGTTCATATGGATCGCAAGATTGGGTATTACCAGTAACGGACTGTCACTGCGAAAAAGTCTGATTTGAGGGGCGAACGGCGATTCACCACGCAAAACAACTCGACCCGCTAAAGATAGTGGGCGGTCCAGCCAAGTATTAAGTATAGGACCTCCATACGTTTCCACGTTTAATTTAAGATAGCCTGCTACCAATATTTCAGATAAGGGTTTAACTCTGAAGCAAGGGCTGTCAGTATGGGCTCCAATCAGTCGAAAGCCATGAGAAGTCGGATCTCCCTGACCGACAACGAACGCAATTAAGGCAGAATTGTTTCTAATAACAAAATATTTACCGCCTTGTTTCAAGGACCATTTTTCTTCAATCGGTAACTCACGGAATCCTTGAAGCGCCAACATCCCCTTCACACTTTCTACGACATGAAAGGTGGAGGGGCTATCATCAATAAAGTTAAGCAGTTCTTGGGCAAACTGATGTTCCTCAGTTGTAATCACAGACGTTTTCATAACAGACTTTACCTGCCTTTCTAGTAGATTAAATAGTCTTACTCCTGATTTGCGCGAAAGTAATATATTCGCTCTCTTGAAACCACATTCCTTCTAAACTCTGGTATAAATTAGATCCTATTGTCATAGAATAATTGGTCGGGTGTTTTAACGTAAGATATGGGTCATTTTTCGTAAAAGCGTTCAGGTCCGAAAAATTAAGGTCCGAAAAATTGTTAGAAAATTTTTAATATACCCCCTTGCAATTTATGTAAATTGGTATATAATTAAGTTCTAACTAAATTGAAAGGAGAAGTAGCTCTATGACACAAAAAGAACAATTAATGATCAACGCGATTTTAGAGTCAGTTGGACTAGAACCTATTCAGTCTACACAGACGCAAAGACAAGTTCATGATGAAGGATAAGTAGTTACAGAAAGGGAGCGGTATTTTGACCCAGATCCTAATCCTAAATTGTAACCTGATTAGCTCAAATCCATTCATAAAAAGCCAAATTTAAAAGCGAGTTTCTTAATAAATTAAGAAGCTCGCTTTTATACTTGGAAAAATAATATATATGGATGGAGTTAAGGCGCTTATGACATTATCGGTTCTTGGTATAGCCTGTAGTCCACGAAAAAATGGCAATACAACTCAATTGCTCCTAGAAGCTATGAAAACTGTGCACAAAGAAGGTCATAAAACCGAGATAGTTTACCTTTCAGATTTGAACATGAACCCATGTCAAGGATGTAATGCTTGTTCAGCTAAAGGGATCTGTGTTATAAAAGATGATATTTCGAAGCTCCAAGAAAAGCTGAGCCAAGCAGATCGGGTTATTTTAGCGGCTCCTATCTTTATGATGGGCGTAAATTCCCAAACTAAAATTATGATCGACCGTATGCAAACGTTTTGGGCCCTTAAATACCTCCATCATCAATCTTTGATTAAACCATTAGGGCCTGAGCGTATCGGCCTTTTTCTCTCCGCTGCCGGAACAGAAAAAACCGATGTGTTTAAATGTGCAGAACGTTCCATTCAAACGTTATTTCATATGCTTGATATCAGATACGCCCAGCCTTGCCTCTATAGTGGGATTGATCAAGCAGGGGAGATTAATGAACATCCAACAGCCTTTGACGACGTGTGCTTGGCCGCAAGAGCTCTCATATTATCCTGAGGTTACAAAGAACTGCTTGTCTAAATGCATAAATATTGTGATATAATAAGGGTATATTGTATGATGGAAAGGAACTGTTTCTCATGCTGCAAACGTCCATGCCAATGAGTGTCCCTAAAATCGCGATTGTCACAGACAGTACGAGTGATTTGGCTCCAGAAATGATTACGGAGTTTGGGATAGAGATCATTCCTTTGCATGTTGTATACAGAGATCGAGAGTATCTCGATGGAATAAATATTAGGCCTGATGAAGTTTATAATAATATGAATATTGAGGTTCCTACGACTTCATTACCATCCCCGTCTGAAATTACTGATTTATATAATCGGCTAAGGGACGCTAAGTTCACACACGTTCTCTCCATGCATATTTCCAGTGGCTTAAGTGGGACCTATGAAACAGTCTGTCAAGTTGCCAAAGAGTATAAGGGCATGGTTATCGAAGTATTGGATTCAAAAGCACTTTCCATGGGATTAGGTTTTCCAGTTCTGGAAGCAGCCACCAAACTGCGTAACTCAACAGATTTTCAAGGCGTGATTAATAGAGCTAAGACAGTTTCACAACATATAAAACTCTATTTCGTGCTTTCTACGCTAGAATATCTTAAGCGTGGTGGACGTATTGGGTACGTTTCTGGCACTATTGGTGAACTTCTAAATATTAAACCGATTATTTCCATTAATTCTGAAGGGAAATACATAACGTCTGCGAAAGTTCGCGGTAGAGATCAATCTCTAAAAAAATTATATGATATTTTGCTGGAAAGTACGAAGGATGGAAGTTATAACGTTGCCATCGTCCACGGTGGTGCTGAGCAGGAAGCGCGGAATCTGTGGCAGAAAGCTCGCGAACTCCCCAACATAAATGATCTATTATTTAATCAGATTAGCCCAGTAATGGGGGTTCACACAGGCCCTGGACTTGTGGGGATCATTGTTTCTCCTGTTATTCCGCCTCAGTCTTAGACTGAGGTTTTTATTTGTTCTATCTTTCCAATCATACTACTCCCACTTTTACAAGTGGGAGTAGTACCCCGGTACGCTGTTTCGGTGGGGGATTTTACCCCACCGAAGACTCGATGCTCAACTTTAGTTGAACGAGTTCACTTGTAGTATGCGATACTCGCTTAATAGTTAAAACTATCCAACATCTATGGTTAGATAAATAGTCACTCGGAGATTCAT
>DHWG01000064.1:0-11301 GCA_002413075.1 Desulfosporosinus sp. UBA5188
GGTATATATTTCTAATATTATTTTACACGGTGGAACCGTCGATTTCAATGATTAACCCATGAATAAATTTCGCCCTGCCGTAACATCCGCCGCTCAATGACGACATTTAGTCTCTGTAAAGAATTTTAAAGGAATGTTCACCTTCTAGGTCGAAATTATATCTGAACGTTTGAAAGATTAGAGGATAATACCTATGTTTGGAATAAATAAAAGGGATTTTGTTTTGTTCTTGTTAGCCAGTGCTGCTATAGGGATTAGTCAAAGCGTTGATACGTCTTTTTTCAATAACTTTCTGAATGATAATTATCACCTGAGCATAACCCAGAGAACATTACTGGAGATTCCTCGGGAATTTCCAGGGTTTGCGGTTGTCTTTGTCACGGGTCTATTATTTGCTTTTGGAGATATACGGACAGCTGCTGTTGCAAACCTACTTGCCGGTCTAGGGGCTCTTGGTCTGGCTTTCTGGTCACCGGACTACCTGCCTATGATTGGCTGGCTGACTGTTTACAGCATGGGTCAGCATCTGTTTATGCCCATGTCCAACAGTATCGGCATGAATCTAGCCGCGGATGGTCATATTGGAAGGCGCTTAGGACAAATCAATTCAGTGAACACTGCGGTCTTTCTAGTGACTAGTTTGATCACCGCGTTCCTCTTCAGGTTCATAAAAATCGACTACCACTTAGCGTTCTCCTTTTCCGCAGCAGCCTTCTTCCTGTCAGCCGTACTTATATTATGTATGACCCCTCACTCTGGTAAAAGAACTGGTAAACGTTTCATTCTACGCAAAGAATATAAGGTGTTTTATGGCCTGAATATGCTTTTTGGGGCTAGAAAACAGATCTTTATAACGTTCGGACCATGGGTCCTTATTAAAGTATTTGGTCAAGGTGTCGCTACTTTTGCCATTTTAAGCTTCATTATTGCCGGACTCGGAATAGTTTTCAAACCTTTGATTGGTCACTTAATTGACAGTGTGGGCGAGCGATTTATTCTAGCGGGAGAAGCTGTGTCCCTCATCTTTATCTGCCTAGGATATGCCTTTAGCGAAGGCTTCTTTGCAAATCTGGGTTTAGGGAAGATCACCCTCTATGTCATCTGTTCACTGTTTGTTCTCGATCAAATGCTTGCCTCAGTGAGTATGGCTAGAGCAACCTATCTAAGGAAAATCGCCTTAAATGCCGAGGATGTTTCCCCCACATTGTCCATGGGAATCACGATTGATCACATGGTGTCCATGTTTGTGCCTTGGTTGGGTGGGTTTGTCTGGACTGTTCTGGGCTATCAATATGTATTTATTGGCGGGGCGATTATTGCCACACTGAATTTGCTCTTGACGACTAAGATGAAGCCGTTTAACAAACTACCAGATAAAGAAGCAACCGCGTAAAAAATCTTCTCAAAAGAACTTGATATGAATAAAAGACAGCACTGTTTCACCCGTTAAGGGGAACCGTTCTGTCTTTTCTTCATATTTTACAAATTGCCGTATTCATAACAATTCGTTTATAAAATTCACGATCTCATTAATGACTTCCGTTGGTTTTTCCTGCATAGACATATGGCCAACACCCTTGATGATCCTTAACTCAGAATTAAGCAGACGGTCACTTAAAAACTGGGAATATTTCACCGGAGTCATAACATCTTCGTCGCCGACGATGATCAGACTGGGTACTTGGATCTTCTCGACACTTACGACTCGATCAAATTTATTACAGGCTTCAAGGTCTGCCCAATAGACAGTTGGGGAAAGTGCTTTCATTTCCCGTAATGCTTCTTCCCGCTTCTTGGCGGGTGTCGACGAGCCGTACAAATGATCAACGTCCTTAAAGGGAATCCGTCCTGCTGCGAGGGCACCTAAGATATCCTGACTTACTTTTAGGCGTGCGCCCGATCCAATTAAAATAAGACCGCTTAGTTTTTCTGGAGACTGCAAAGCAAACGCCTGAGCAATGGCGCCACCCATTGAGTGCCCGACTAGGACGAATTTTTCCAAAAATAACTCCCCAGTAAAGTCATCGATGAATTCAGCCATATCTTCAATACTTGAAAGCAAGCTCCCCTCTGATTTTCCATGACCTGGCAAGTCCATCGCCCATGAGTTGTATTGGCCATCAAAGATGGCTAATTGTTCGGACCAAATCTGGCTGGACCCTCCAGCGCCATGCACAAAAACGATTGGCAATGAATTCCCGCTCGTACTCTCGTAGTAAATGTTAAGTCCTTTAACGCTTACGTAAGGCATTTGAGCCGCTCCTCTCAACTTCTTTTCTAGGCGATGTCATCATCTCAGCTCTCAACGACTCTAGTTATCATTACTGGAATAGCCGTCGCTGATAATGGCCTTAAAGCCCGTCATGTCTTTTAAAACATGACGGGCTTTAAAGAGGGTCCGTCTTTATTTCTATCCCTTATTTTTGGACTTAGCTAAGCGTGGCAGTTCCCAGAATTCTTTTTTGAGCGGAACTTCGTAGGTAATCTTAGTATATTTTTCTTTATCATAGGTTTGGCCCCTTAAAAGATCGACCAGAAAACGCTCCCCATTTGTCTTGTTTTCGATGACGACCATCCGACTAGGATTACTCTGCGGTCTTTCCATCATTTAATCTCCTATCTTAACAAATTATTAGATTTCTGATTTCTTTTTTATTACCCTTGTATTTAGTATTCTAGAAATCTAGACAGAATTCCTGCTATATAATATATCATTTCCAATCTGGAGATAATAAATAAGAGACTTGACTACGTCAAGCCATTCGTTCAAGTTATATGATTACCAAGGATGGCGAGAAGTTAAAAAGCTACATAGAAAGCAGGGGCAATCATGGTAAGTTCTTGGGTATCACTTTTACCGTTTCTCGTTGTAATTCCAGTTGCAGTCCTAGCCAGGCAGGTTCAACCAGGTTTGTTCATGGGTTTGATTTTAGGAAGTTATCTTGTCCAACCCGATCTCTTTGGCGGGGTTAAAACCCTCATCGCCTACTTAGTCGACAACTTGGTGAAAACCAACAATATTCGCATCATCATCTTTCTCTATGTTTTTGCTGGACTTATTGGGTTAACAAAAATGACCGGAGGCATTAAAGGGTTTGTTAACTTTGTGGGCCGCAAAATAAAAACAGAACGAGCGGCTATGTTGCTCATTTGGTTTTCGACCATTGGGACCTTCAATAATCCCAATTTTCGAATCATGACCATTGCCCCTATAATGAAGCTCTTAAAGCAGAGATTATCGATTTCTACGCATAAGCTGGGCTTTGTCATTGAGGTAACCTCAAATCCGGTGGTTGTGCTGGTACCAATAGCGACGGCTTTTGTCGGCTACATGGTGTCCTTGACAGGAACCGCCTTACAACATGTCGGTATCAACGAAAGCCCCTACAGTGTTTATATCCGAAGTATTCCCTTTAATTTCTTCTCTATCGTGATTATTGGAATAGGGATTTATTACAGCTTCTTTCATGAATTTTCCCACGCTGTATCAGGTAAAACTGAAGACTCTAAGGCTCAGCTGGAAGAGGAAAATCTACAAAAGTGTCTTCAAGCCTATGAAAAAGAGACGCCAAGTAAACCTTGGAATCTCCTTTTACCGCTTGCCGTTGTTTTAGTGGGTACGCTGTTTCTAAGTTGGTGGGATGGACATCTTCAGGCAAGTAACTTTTTCGACGCCTTTATTAAAGCGGACGCCTTAGGCGTCATGTTAGAGGCCTTATTCATTACGTTGATTGTCTCCCTTTTCTTCTTCCTCGTTCAAGGCTTCAGCGTTGGAAAATTAGTCACGCATTTTATCGATGGGGGCAACGAAATCGTTTCCGTCATCCTGATGTTGGTCTTGGTCTGGGCTTTATCTGCGGTCTCTGAGGATTTGGGATTTTCGAACTATATCGCCTCCCATTTGATAGGTTGGGTCCCTCCTGAATTTATTGCGCCAGTTGTTTTTGTCTTAGGAAGCTTGCTGGCTTATTTTATCGGATCCTCATGGGGAACTTGGGGCTTGTTAATGCCCTTGGCGGTAACCCTCGCTCATCAGGCCGGATCTAGTCTTATCTTAGTCATCGGTGCTGTATTTGCGAGCGGAACGTTTGGAGCTTTTGCCTCACCTTTGAGTGATAATACCGTCACGCTCTGTGCAATCCTGAATCTTCCGGTGATAGACTATGCACGCTCAAAACTAAAACCGTCCTTGATCGCAGCTGGGATCACGACGGTTTTATATGGCGTTGCCTCGCTCTTAATGTAATTTAATGCCTAAGGCTCCAATCGTTTAGTCTGGTAATTTGGCAAGTGCTTTTTTGTTACAGACCACGACCAATATGTCCTTTTCTTTGACGACTGCGTTTGCCCCTGGTGCGATAACGATCTGATCGGCGTTTTGTTTGATTGCCACCACATTGAGACCATAAACTGCCCTTAAATTCAATTCGCCGAGGTTTTTACCAACAAATTGGGAGGAGGCAATGATCTCGAAAATACTGTAGTCTAGTGACAATTCTATAAAATCCATGACATTCGTTCTAACTAAGTTATTGGCCAGACGAAATCCCATATCTTGTTCAGGGTAAATGATTTTGTCGGCGCCAATTTTCTCCAAGACCTTCCCATGTAGAGCGTTTTGGGCTTTAGTCACAACATAGGGAATTCCCATTTCTTTGAGCATTAGGGTGATCAGTATATTTGCTTCGAGATCATCCCCGATCGCTACGATGGCTACATCAAAGTTCCGCACCCCTAAAGCGCGCAACGTCTCCTCATCTCGCGCATCGGCTTGTACTGCTTGGGTCACATCCTGCATGATGACCTGAACGGCATGCTCGTCCTTATCCATCGCTAAGACATCATGGCCTAAGGTACTGAGGGTTTGAGCGACACTCGTTCCAAATCGTCCTAATCCAATCACCACAAATTGTTTGCGCACTAATTTCTCCTCCTACCCAATCATAATTCGTTCATCTGGATATTTAATGTGTGCTTTTTTATTTTTCTTCTGGGAAAGTACAAAGGCCAAGGTTAACGGTCCGACACGCCCTATAAACATCGTTAAAATAATGGCCATTTTGCCGACGTCGGTAAGATACGGTGTGATGCCGAGAGAAAGACCTACTGTGCCAAAAGCGGATGTTACTTCGAAAAGCACGGTCAGCAAATCGGTCCTTTCCGTCAGTGAAAGGATCGATACGATTAGAAAGACCAAAACTGCGGCAGAGGTCGTAATTGCCCAAGCTTTCTGAATAACATCCTTAGGTAATGTCCGCCCGCCTAAGACGACATGAGGGTCACTACGATAGGTACTCAAGACCGATAAAACCATCGCAATAAAGGTCGTTGTTTTAATGCCACCTCCCGTTGACCCAGGAGAAGCGCCTATAAACATGAGCACAATCATCGAGAGTAACGTCGTGTCATACATACCCGCTAGATTGAGTGTGTTAAAGCCGGCCGTCCGAGGAGAAACCGATTGGAAGAAGGCAGCCAGTACCTTTGTCCCTATTGGGAGTGGTCCTAAGGTCTTTGGATTGGTGAATTCCATGAGGAAAATAACCACTGCCCCTATTAAGATCAGGGCTGCGGATACCTGAAGGACTATTTTCGTATGTAGCCTATACCTTTTCCGGGGACCGAGTAGATCCGCTAAAACAATAAAGCCCAAGCCACCACATATGATCAGGAGCATGATGGTAATATTAACAACGGGATCTCCGACGTAAGCCGTAAGACTGGAAAAATTACCAAAGAGATCGAAACCTGCGTTATTAAACGCTGACACTGAATGAAAAATACCATAGTAAAGGGCTTTACTCCATCCAAAATCAGATTGCCAGCGCAAGGTTAGAATGAGAGCACCTATTGCTTCGATTGCGAAGGAAATCTTCAGAACAGACCGAACTAACCGAACGATCCCTTCCACTGAGACCTGGTTAAGAGCCTCTTGCAACAACAAGCGCTGCTTAAGTGTAATTCTTCGACCTAAAATCATAGCAAACAGCGTGGCAAAAGTCATAAAACCCAGGCCACCGACTTGAATCAACAACAGAATGACCCATTGCCCAAAGTTTGTAAAGGTCGTCGCGGTATCCACAACCACTAACCCTGTAACACACACTGCCGAGGTTGCTGTAAAGACGGCATTCAAAAAAGGCAAGCCCAGGCCATTCTGAGTTGCTTGAGGTAACGTCAGTAATAACGCCCCAAAAAATATAACGAGCGCAAATCCCAAAACTAATACTTGAGATGGTACCATCATTTTCCTTGATGTGTTCAATCCTTTTTTCCTCCACGGCTTTCTTAAGCCGCTCAATTCTACGATTATACCTCGTAATATGTAATATCCAAGCAATGCTTTTCTAAACCGGATTATTCTATCATACCCCATACTGGACATGATAGAAAGAGAAAAAGTATGGGCTTAATTATTTTATCCAAAAGGAAACTCTATAATCTCGCGGACTTGGAAAAACAGAAGATCTAGGGTAACTTAAACCTGATAATTACGTCTTATTTAGCACTTGACCACTGGGTCAATCAAGGGTATAATGACGCCATAATCGACCGCATGGTCAACGAGGATGAAGGGGGTTTCATGAAGATGAATGCTATTGAGATCAAGAACCTAACCAAAAATTATGGGACAGCAAGAGGCATAGAAAATGTAAGTTTTAACGTTGAAGAAGGCGAAATTTTCGGTTTCATAGGCCCTAATGGAGCAGGAAAGTCGACCACAATCAGGACGCTTCTGGCTTTAATTCATCCGACGAGTGGAAGCGCGACTATTTTTGGCAAGGACTGTATCAAATTTGCTCCCGAAATAGCCAAGGAAGTCGGTTATTTACCTTCAGAAGTGTTCTATTATGACAACATGAGAGTGATTGATCTCTTGAAGTATTCTGCGAGTTTTTATAAAAAAGATTGTACGAAAAGAATTAAAGAATTATCAGAAATCATGGAGCTCGATCTTAAGAAAAAAATTGATGATTTATCGTTTGGTAATAAAAAGAAAGTCGGTATTATCCAAGGCCTGCTTCATGAACCGAAACTAATCATACTCGATGAGCCCACCAGCGGTCTGGACCCCCTGATGCAACGAAAATTCTTCGCCTTATTGCAAGAAGAGAATAAAAAGGGTGCGACAATCCTCTTCTCTTCTCACATTTTGAGTGAAGTCCAGAAAATGTGCAATCGCGTTGCGATCATTAAGGAAGGAAAACTAATAACCGTTGAAAAGATTAGCACCTTAGAAGAAAATACCTATAAAAAATTCAAGCTTGAAATGAAATTAGTGTTAGATAAAAATTACTTTAAGATGAATGGTGTCAATAATTTAGAGGCGAAAGACAATGTTATTAGCTTCTTGTTCAAGGGGAACCTTAATCTGATCATGAAAAGGATTTCAGAGTTGGAGATCACTAATATCTGGATCGAGGAGCCTGACCTTGAAGAAATCTTTATTCATTATTATGTAAAGGAGGACTAAATGTCATGAATATGTTTCTACATGAGTTAAAGGCTTATAGGAAATCAACCTTGATCTGGACGTGTTCACTGATTTCAGTGGTTCTTCTGTTTCTAGCCATGTTTCCAGCGATGTCTAAGGATGCTGCGGATTTCAAAAAAATGCTGGATAATTATTCTCCGGCACTGGTAAAAGCGTTAGGATTTTCGTTCGATAGTTTATTTTCTCTATTAGGCTTTTATTCTTCAGTCACCTTGATGTATGTCTTATTATGCGGCTCAATTCAGGCCATGAATTTAGGAACCTCCATCATATCGAAGGAAGTCCGTGACAAGACAGCTGATTTTCTCTTAACCAAACCGGTGAGTCGTATGCAAATTATGACGGCTAAATTATGTGCCGTCATAACCTCTTTAGTCATTACTAATGTATTTTTTATTGCTGCCGCCAGTCTGATGGCCTCAGTCGTTCAAACAGAAGCTTACGACTATAAAATATTCCTCCTGGTTTCTCTCCCACTTTTTTTTGTCCAACTCATGTTTATGTCATTGGGAATTATTATTTCTGTGCTCGTTCCGAAAATCAGATCTGTGCTTCCAATTTCATTGGGCACCGTCTTCGGCTTCTTTATTCTAAGCATGCTCAGCTCGTCTAATGGGGATACCGCCTCCCGTTTTATCACGCCCTTTAAATATTTTGATTCGACGTATATCATTAAAAACTCGGCTTACGAGGCTTCTTATTCCATAGTAGCGATATTGTTTATAGTCGTTACAATCGCCGCGAGCTATATCATCTATTCTAAAAAAGATATTCATTCCGTTTAGTGATTAAAGTGAAGGGGGTATCTTAAGCAATGAATATATTCATGAGGGAAATGAAAGCGCATAGAAAATCGCTGATCTTTTGGTGCGTTGGCATGATCGTTATGATCATCAGTCAAATGAGCAAATATACAGCGACATCGGGAGATGGTCAGTCATTGAATACTCTAATGGCGTCAATGCCTAAATCCTTACAGGCTATCATAGGCAGTGTCTCTTTTGATTTATCAAAGCTCAGTGGTTATTATGGCATGATTTTTATCTATTTAGCGCTCATTGCCACTATTCATGCAGCAATGCTGGGAGCTGATATTATTTCTAAGGAAGAACGGGATAAAACCTCAGAATTTCTCTTTGTAAAACCAGTTTCAAGAAATAAGGTTGTCACGGCGAAGTTATCAGCAGCGTTCGTCAACATTATTATCCTCAATATTGTGACCTTGATCACCTCAATCGGGCTAGCAGGGAAATACAGCAAGGGTGAACCGCTAACCTCCGTGATCGTCAACTTAATGCTTGGAATGTTTGTTTTACAGTTGATATTTATGTTTTTGGGCACGGGAATAGCCGCTGTGAGTAACAATCCGAAAGGCGCCTCCTCACTGGCAATGGGAATACTACTGACAACGTTTATCCTATATAATGCCATTGGTATGAATAGTCACCTTGAAGTATTAAAATATCTCACCCCTTATAAATACTTTGATGCCAAAAATCTAATTTCAAGTGTTGGATTTGAACCAGTTTTTATGATTCTGTCGGCTCTGATTATCTTAGTGCTTTTTACTGTGACCTATGTATTCTATCGAAGAAGAGATTTAGAGGTATAACCTTGATGACGAGAAGGGATCTTCCCGACAGTATGAAAACGTCAGTTATACTGTCGGACTAGAACAAGGAGAGGGCAAATTTGTATCGTAATTTTGAAAATTTAAACGAGGATAAAAAACAGAGAATCCTAGAGGCAAGTATCCAAGAGTTTGCCGAAAAAGCCTATGAAGAGGCTTCCACCAATGTCATTGTCAAAAACGCCGAGATTTCTAAAGGTATCCTATTCCACTATTTTGGAAATAAAAAGAGGCTATTCCTATATATTGTTGAGTATTGTCTTCAATTGCTAGTGACAGAATATAGGAAATACCCTTTACAAAAATCAGGGGATATTTTCGACCGGATCCTAGAATTGGGGTTAATTAAACTCAAAATAACTCATGCTAACCCAACTATTAGCAGGCTAGTCTTACAGGCTTTTCTGAATACTCCAGAGACTATCCGGCCTGAAATCCAAGACAAGTACAGTAAACTATCCAATGAGTTTGTACCTCCAATTTTTAAAGACATTGATCCCTCAAAGTTCCGAAACGGTGTCGATCCTAAAAAAGCACTAGAAATGGTGATGCTGTTTTTAGAGGCGTTACAAGTAAAATACACCAAAGAGTATATGGGTCGAGAGCAGGAATTGTTAGGTGATATGGACAAAATCATGGAGGAATATAAGGAAACTATTGAGATCTTGAAATATGGTATGTACCCTGCATAATCACCCTCTTATCCGTAGATATTAAAGGCAAAACATAGTATACTATTAAAGTGAGGTGGTGAACCTCGACGTGAGTATTTTAGTGGTTTTCGCAGTTATCATCCCACTCGTCCTGTTCGTTTTGATCATTGCAACGGTCATAGGTGTTAAAAAAGGACGTGAAGAATCTTTGGAAAGGGGTCATGAAATGATAAAAACTGTCTATGTTTACTTAATTCTCTTTGCCACGCTAATGATGACGATTGGCGGTACTGTTGCTGCTTTTATGGCAGTATCAGATATTGTTTCACCGCCTCCAACTTATCAGAGTTTTGAACAATATAGGTTGCAGCCTCAATATAAAAGTGAGGTGGCCCCTTCTACGGCTGTAACACCAGCCCCAACGATCAGTGATGCTGACCTCAAGCTCCGATATGATCAGATGATGATGGATGAAAAGGCTAATACTAAGCAAAGAGCCGTTAATAGCTTAATCAAGAGCTTTGGTTGGATCATCGTCCCCCTCCCAATATTTCTTTTCTTTCAAAACAGGCTGAAAAAACAGCCGGTTCAGTGAGGTCGTTTCAGTAAAAGCTCAACATTATTTGGTACACATGATCCCGTTGAAGACATTCAACGGGATTTTATCGTTTCATTGACGTATAATACGCGCGTGAGCACGTCTAAAGGGTGTAAGGGTGTAAGGCGGTAAGGATGGTGATGGGCATTTGCACAGATGACGAATTAATCAAAAGCATACTCCAAGGAAATGGCGAGCGATATGACGATATCGTGGAACGGTATCAGGCAGGGTTATACCGAACCGCCTTTTACTATACGCAAAGTGTTGAAGACGCTCGAGACCTTACCCAAGAAATTTTTATCAAAGCCTACAATAGCCTCGCAAGCTTCAAACAGAATTCCACGTTTTCCACTTGGCTCTACCGAATTGCTGTGAACCAGTGCATTGATTGGTGCCGGAAGAAAAAGCCACTTCTTGAAGAAAGACCTTGCTCCGATAATCTCTGTGCTGAAGAAGGGAGCCCTGAGGATCTGTTCCTTCAACAAGAGATTACGTCTTAAGAAGGCAACTGGAAAAAGGCCAAATCATCAGCGATGAGGATCTCTTTGACCGTCAATTATTCGATTATACTCCGCTACTGAGAAACCGTCGTATAATTGGGTCCACGATTATTGTTGTTGGCATTTTTAGTCTATTGCATGAGATGGAACGATCTTCATTGTTTGATCGGTTATTCGGGAACTGGAATTATTATTACTTGCTTAGGGGCAGCTTTGTCCCGCTCTGCTTGATCGTAGGCGGTATTTACTTGATTGCAAAAACTAAGAGACCCACAAAAGAGCTGTCGGACATCTCTAAAAAGCAGTAAACGTTTCGTCGAATTCTCACGACCTTGAGTTTTATACAAATACCCCCAATGGTAGAGAGATTCACTTCTACCATTGGGGGCGTTTTATTTCTCTGGTCTGGTCTGGTCTGGTCT
>DHWG01000064.1:11483-16824 GCA_002413075.1 Desulfosporosinus sp. UBA5188
CTGGTCTGGTCTGGTCTGGTCTGCTATTTCTTATCGATCATGCTACTAGAATAGTCTCCGTAGCCCTCACTTTCAAGCGCTTCTTCAGGAATAAAACGAACTGCAGCGGAATTAATGCAATAGCGTAAGCCTGTAGATGTCGGACCGTCGTTAAATACATGGCCAAGATGTGCCGCTGACTTAGTGCTTACAACTTCCGTCCGGTGCATGAAATGGCTCGTATCCTTTTTGTCCGTAACCACCTCTGGCTGAAGTGGTTTAGAAAAGCTGGGCCAGCCACAACCTGAATCGAATTTATCCTGAGAACTGAACAGAGGCTCACCTGATATGAGGTCAACATAGATTCCCGCTCTTTTATTATCCCAGTATTCATTTTCGAAAGCGGGTTCGGTCCCCTTATTCTGAGTCACTTCATATTGAATCTTCGTTAATTTACCCTTTAATAATTGGTTCTCTTTTTCCTTACTCCAGTGCTCTTTTAGAAAAGCATCCCTACCTGATCCTTGACGATACGCTCCGTATCTTAAGGGGTTTTTCGAATGATAGTCTTGATGATAGTCTTCTGCTGGATAGAACGTAACCGCTGGAAGGATTTCTGTGACGATAGGGCCATCAAACCTTCCGCTTTCCTCAAGGGCCTTCTTAGAGGCCAACGCCTCGCGGTGCTGGTCCTGATTATGATAAAAGATCGCTGTGTGATAAGGCTGCCCCTTATCAAAAAACTGCCCCTGAGTATTTGTCGGGTCAATCTGCTGCCAGTAAATCTCCAGAAGTTTCTTATAGGGAAATAGAACCGGATCAAACGAAATCTGTACCGCCTCAAAATGCCCCGTCGACTTAGAGCAGACGTCTTCATAGGTTGGGTTCACCAAAGTTCCCCCCGTATAACCAGACACCACTTTAACAATACCCGGTGTTTCCTCAAAAGGTTTCACCATGCACCAGAAGCAACCTCCAGCAAAGGTAGCAAGTTGAGATTCTTTACAATCCATAGTTTCTCATCCATTCCCTTCCCAATATGATGGGCTTACTGTTCTAATATGCCTTGTAAGTGCCTTTTTCATGAAATATGTTTCAGTCCGTATTTTTCGCCTTATACCCTTTTGAAACATGCGAGGCATCGCAGAAGGGTTTGTTGCGTGATTTTCCACATCGACAAAGTGTGACTTGATTTCTCACTGCGTATTGAGAACCGTCACACGACTCGATGGGGATACCGCCTCTGACCCAAATTGGACCGCTCACGTTTTTGGCGGGATCCTCAATAATTCCTATAGAGGGCTCATAAGGTGGTTCTATAGATTTCCCGGTCTTTTTATTCCAAGCAATGAGTCTCCCCGCCGGACAGTCCCAAGTTCCCTGTATAGCACTTGCCCGAAATTCAGGGTTATCGGACTGTTCTGTAAGATCCCAGACCCCGCCTTCTTTTCGATGACAAAAACGGGCCAACGCACACAGTTGTTGCGCATCAGTTAGCATAAGGTCTGGGCCATTAATGACCTGAGGATTATTCAGATAGTCTCCTATACTAGCCGTTTCAGTGCCATCATAACCAATCTTTTGGTGGGTCCCGTCGCAATAGGGGCTGTTAGACGATTCGCCACAACTACAAAGTGCATACTGCTCTTTCATGGGAAAACAAGTTTCCTCTTCCCATTTCACACCATGTCCTTGGTTATCGACCAAAATAGTTTGCTTGGCCATCGGTATATTACCCGACACGAGATACGGGCCGTTTTTAACAATTTTTATCTTTGGGATATTCTTATCGTCTGACATACTAATTCCTCCCATGAACGAAATCCGGTTAGTAGTTATTTTATTATATTTTAATGATATTGCCTAATCCTATTCCCCGAAAAATTCATATTTTATGCCTATGGCGTTGTTTCAAACAAAAAACCCCCTCGTCATCAGGGATCGAGGGGATCTCGAAAACTATTACCTATTGTGATATTGTGATTAACCACCGATTGCAGCAAATAAGGTTATGGTGTCTCCGTATTTATAACAGAATCCAGACTAATATTATGACCATATACAAGGCAATGGGCTACCTCTGCTACCTCTTTATCTTCTCTTTTTGCGAAATTCCTAAACAAATGTTTCAATATGATCATTACTTCCGAACCGATAGGCTGCCACTAAGAAAAAAGTGAGCGCAAAGGCTACAATAATTAAAAGGTTGATCATAATCTGGTCAAATCCTACACCCATCTGAAGCTTTTGAACCGCATCAATGGCCCATTTCTGGGGTAGGAAATCAGCAATTCTCTGAAGTGTTTTGGGCATAATCTCCACCGGCCAGAAACATCCGGCTAGCATGCAGCTTGGCGTTATAATCATATTTTGCAACGTACTTGCTTGTTTAGAATTGTTAGAAAACGAGACAATCAATACCCCAAGTCCGATGGCTACAAGGCCAAACAGTACCAAGATTAGAAAGAGTTCTGCGACTGGAAGATAGATTTGCACCTTAAAGACTTTGATCATGAACAAAAGAGTTAGAGCGATTTGGACAACTACCAGGATTAAATTGGCCAATATATTCCCGAAAATATAGGTTCTGGCACTGACCGGTGCAGCACATATCCTGTAATACGTTCTATCCCTTTTCTCTTTCAAGATCATCTCAGTGGTATTGCCCACTCCGATTAACATAAACAAGATTAAAAATCCGATCATCTGGGTCGTCATTCCTTTGTTATGCGTCTGGTCTGGTACTTTCTTGACGACTAAGGACAATTTGTCTTGCTGCAAATTATTATAGAGTGTCTCAAAGGTTGCTTGGTTTCCTACGGCGGTCACTGATATATCCTGTAAATTTCTCAGATAGGTATTAATATAATTTCGCACCCAGCCTGTCGCTACTTCTCCCTTGATAGACACGATTTTTACCTGCTGAAGATGATTGTTATAAATTCCTTCTGCAAACCCCTTAGGAATCACCAAGACGCAATCAAGCTTCCCTGAGGAAATTTGACTTTCTTTCTCCCCTTCATTAATTGGGGTAACTTTAAAATTTTGCTGCTGATTGATGGATTGAACGAACTCTCCAGTTAGTGCACTATGATCGTTATCAACAACACCAATATTTATAGAGGTTGCTCCACTACTGTAAACGAAAGTAGAAACGAGCATGCCTACGATTGGCAGAATTAAGAATACGATAATGTTTGCCTTTTTACGTGCAATAAGTTTAAGCGTATTGAGGGTCAATAACCAAGCATTTCTCAATTAAACCGTCTCCTTTCTGAAAGAGAATGAAACAATCACCACAAAGATGGCTGCAAGGCACAGATTTATACTGATTGCTTTGGCTACTGAACTATAATCATTACTATAAATTAACGAGAAGATCGCTCTGTTAATCCATCCCACAGGTGAAAAGTTGGCGATGAGTTGCATGGTTTTACTAAAGTTATTAACTTGTATATAACTACCACCAAAGAAGGCCATTAAGGGAATTAGAAAATTCAAGACTCCCCTCTCATTTCTGAACAGAAAGGCTACACTCATCCCTAGACTGACCGCCATTGCGACCTCAGAAGCCAACAGTAGCAATATAGCCAACATATGGTCCCCCCAATACGTCTTTAGTAAGAATTTACTAATGAGTATTACGACCACTACTTGCAACGACGTGATGACAAGAGTCCCTAGTATTTTACCGGTTAAAACTTCGTACTTTTTAACGGGAGCACACAATAACCTGGGCAGCGTTTTTGCGGTCTTCTCGTCCTTGATGGCATGAGCTCCTGTTATAGACGAATACAAGATGATGAGAGTTAACATAGTCACCGCGTAATAATCCATTGCCGTAGGTTTTCTCAGATCTCCGGGAGTTGAAAGTTTCACGAAATCATGACTGCTTTGATCCTTGATGAGTGCACTCGCCACGACCGGATTCACTACGGCTATTTGGGATAGTGCTTTATAACGTTGGATAAAGGAACCCAAAACGCCTTCCACAAGGTTGGCTTTAAACGCTTCTTTGTCATTTTCATAGATCTCCACCTCATTGTCGCTCACATTGATAAAGCAAGCATAGTTTCCGTTTGTAACCCGATCCTGCGCTTCTTGCACACTCTGCGCTTCGGTAAAGGTAAAACCCATCTCTCCACCCTTTGTAATGAAGCTTTTAAAGGCCTGTGCTAAGGGTCCGTCGTTAGGGCTAGCATAGATAATGTCGATATCCTTAATCGTGGATTGGTCAAAAGCCCCTGAAAGAGCCGTTCCCAAGACCAATATCAGAATGATAGGAAACAAGACTAAGTAGGCCATGGCCCTGACATTCCTGAGGTTCTGTTTTATTTCTTTGATAAACACAAGGATCATTGTCATTTTGTTGTCTCCCTCCTACCCTAATCCCTTAGTTTTCTACCGGTCAATGTGAGAAAAACGCTCTCTAAATTCGGCGTTTTAGTTTCAATACTTTTAATAGCTATAAGATTTTCGGTAAAATAGAGTATAAGTTTATCAAGATTGTTCATATCGACTGAGCTATCAACCTTGATGAGATACTCAGCTATTTCAACATTCACAACTCCCTTAATCGCTCTCAATGCGTCAGCGTTCACCCTGCTCACTGAGTCAACCATAATCCAGACGCTGTTTATATTCGTAACAATCCCTTTAAGTTCTTCGTTCGTGCCCTCAGCAATGACCTTTCCATGGTCAATAATTGCGATCCTTGAACAAAGCTCCTCGACTTCCTCCATATAGTGACTGGTATAAATGATGGTGCTGCCCAGCTCATTTAATTTCCTTACCGACTGGAGAATATGATTTCTGGATTGAGGGTCAATGCCTACGGTTGGCTCATCCATGATGATCAGCTTTGGCCTGTGCGCAATGGCACAGGCGATATTTAGGCGTCTTTTCATACCTCCCGAGAAATCACTGGGACGACTTTTCGCTTTATCTGCCAAACCCACGAATTCCAACGTTTCCTGCACCCGGTTCTTCAAAAGGTTACCCTTTAGGCCGTAAAGTCCCGCAAAAAAAGATATATTCTCAAAAGCCGTAAGGTCATCATAGATCGCAATGTCCTGAGGTACAATTCCGATATTTTTCTTTGCAGCGTTGGGATCTTTATTGATATCCCTACCCAGGATTTCTACCTTACCCCGATCCCGGGATAACAGACCACAAAGGATATTAATAATGGTGCTTTTCCCAGCGCCATTAGGGCCTAAAAGGCCAAATATCTCGCCTTCTTCAATCTCGAGGCTAATATTATCTACAGCAGCATTGTCTCCGAATTTTTTAATAAGTCCTTCAACTTTAATCATCTTCATAAATTAATCTCCCCTTTACCTTTGCCTTTGCCTTTGCCTTT
>DHWG01000064.1:16962-39190 GCA_002413075.1 Desulfosporosinus sp. UBA5188
TTGCCTTTGCCTTTGCCTTTGCCCTAATCTTAGTTTATAAAAAGTGGTGGCCTTATATCAGTACATAAGGTCACCACTTTTGTATGACAAAAGTCATATTGTGCCATCATCTAAATGCTTTTCAAATCCATTATGCTTTGCCGCCGTTAAGATAGTAAATAGCGACCTGCGTTCTATGTTCAAGGCCAGTCTTATTAAGAATAGACGTTATATAGTTTTAGCCGTACCCTCCGAGATGAAAAGTTGTTTTGCGATCTCCCGATTGGAGAGTCCTTTAGCAATCAACTTCATAATCCCTAACTCTCGTTCCGAGAACAACGATGTGTTAATGAACTTTCGCTTCCTTGTGCCTAGCCCTTCAATGAGTTTACCCAAAACAACATCCTGCATGACGGTGTTCCCACTATGAACCCAACGGATGGCTGACTTAATCTTGTCCGGAGGAGTGTCCTTTAAAAGATAGCCCTTGGCTCCATATTTTACAGCTTCCGTGATGAATTCTTCATCATCGAAGGTGGTCAAAATCAAGGGTTTCGTCTGAGTTTTGGCGCAGATCTCCCGAGTGGCTACAACCCCATTCATCACGGGCATTCGAATATCTAGGAGGGCAACGTCAACGAGGTTTTGGATACAAAATTCCACCGCCTCTAGACCATTTCCCACGCAGGCCACGATGTCGAATTCCTGGTCTAGACTCAGGATTATCTTCAAGCCTTCCCGAATGAGGGCATCATCATCGGCAATCAGTAGTTTAATCACCACACTACTCTACCTCCATAGGCAAAAGCGTTATCACGGAAAAGCCCTTAGAACCGTCAACAACAACTTTACCACCAATTCTCCCACTTCGTTCTTCCATTCCGCAGATTCCCAGTCCCTTCTTGACGATAAATGCCCCATGGCCGTTATCGCTAACTTCGGCTTTCACGAACTTATTTAGAACCTCTATTTTTAAGGAGATCATGGTAGCACCCGAATATTTAAGGGCGTTAGTCAAAGACTCTCCAAGGTTGTCCGTGATCACCTTCCACTGGATTGGGACAATACGTTCCAAGTTCCCCGAATACACTAAGGACGTCTTCAAATGGTTATTCACCGTAAATTCGTCTAACAGCACCTTCACCCTGTTAATCCCTAATTGTTCGACAGCGGGTGTAATATTTCTCAAGGCAGCTCGGATGTTCTCCATACCCTCTCTCAAAACAGAGATGACGTTTTGGATAATGTCCCTTGTTTTACTCTGATCTCTTTCGACTAGAAGTCCAGCCGCCTCCAGTTGAATTAAGCTTCCGGCTATCGCATGCCCTACTCGATCATGGATCTCTTGCGCGATACTATGTCGTTCCTCCAATTGTGATAGGACATTAAGTTGACGTTGGAAATCAAGATCATGATCAAATTGGTAGGTTAACAAATAGACCTTTTCTCTAAGTTCATCATTGACCTCTCTAAGCCCTTTAATGGAGTGTTTGGAATTATGAGCCAGGTGGTAGACTAAGTAGCTAAAACTACAAACCAATAGATAGAGCGCTAATCCATCCTTGTTTATCAGCAATAACGGAGTAGCCGCTATCAACAACGGTAACCACCATCCAAGAGTCGACAAAAACAAGAACTCGAAAATATTGATCGGAAGTAGCAAGATTAATAGAGCGTTAATATCAACGAAACCATAAATTATGACGCTAATAGAGACGAGTAACAATCCCTTTTTCAAGAGGTCTGATTTAACAATGTACAAACCTGTATTCACAGAAACATAAATTAGAATACATAGTACAACTGCCGTCGTATTGCGTATTTCATGACCGGCGTACACTAAAATATAATAGGCTAAAATAATGAGCTTATTTAGGATTAACCAATTTTCCATTTGTATTAACTCCTTAATGACGTGGTGCCCATAACATGATTGATACACCGACTAGGCAGATCTAAGCCCCTATCCAATCGTAAGTATCCGGGACTTTCTTATCAATTCCCCAACCCCATAAAAGCGCTAGAATTATAAAAACCCCACCATAAGCAGAATACACCCGACCGAAATTCGGAAATTTCTGCAACGTCGGTATGATACCGTAAACAGTTAGAATAAGTCCCCCAATAATTCCATACCACAATGGCCTCGCTTCTCTAAGCCAAAGCCAGATCAAGTAGCCCCCACCTATTTCAGCCAAACCAGCAAGTACAAATAGCACAATAGCCTTAATCATCCTATATTCACAGCCTTCTGTTCATCAACTGAACTTATATTAATCTCTATCCCCTATTTCTTCATCTTCGATGAAATCCGTTGAATCCCTCCACACTCATAAATTTAATTTCAGTTAAACTACCTAAACTAGACCTATGGTGATATGGCATCGTGAAAATAGGCCGGAAGCATTGCTTCCAGCCTATTTTCTCAGTTTCAAAATAAGAGTATTTTAAGTATTTAAAATCAGTTACATTTAATAGGGCTCACTTACCGCTGCCATTAAGTTTCCAAGCAAGATCGTTCCAGCGTAATTCATTACGGAAAGCCAACAGATTCGTGTCCTTGTTAATTAAGAGACATTCAATGCCCGCCATTTCAGACCAATCCACCAATTGTTCAGCCGTGACATTGAAGGAAAAACACGTGTGATGGGCGCCACCGGCCCGGATCCAGGCTTCAGCCGCCTCTTTAAGATTAGGCTTGGGTTTCCAAAGAACTCTGGCAACTGGTAACTTGGGCAGTGGATACGGTGATTTTACAGCCTCTACTTCATTCACTATGAGACGAAAACGTCCTCCCATATCAATAAGTGACGCACAAACTGCTGGACCCGTGCCCCCATCAAAGACCAACCTTGCCGGATCAGCTTTTCCGCCAATAGACAGCGGATGCACTTCAATTCGGGGACGAGTTGCCGCAATGGAGGGGCAGATTTCAAGCATGTGAGCTCCAAGGATCATTTCGTTGCCTGCTTCTAGATGGTAGGTGTAATCTTCCATGAGGGAGGTTCCTTTTCCTTCAGCCATGATCTTCATGATACGCACTAAAGCGGCTGTTTTCCAGTCGCCTTCAGCACCGAAGCCATAACCAGCAGCCATCAGACGCTGGGCTGCCAGACCAGGAAGCTGTTTCATACCATTCAAATCTTCAAAGGTTGTGGTGAAAGCACTAAAACCACCTTCTAGTAAAAAGCCTTTTATAGCGAGCTCGATCCGAGCTTGTTCTCGAACAGACTCACGGTACGGGCCCTCTTCTCTAGCTTCTGGAGCCATTTCATAGAGTGTCTCATAGTCTTCTAGCAGGTGGTTTACTTCTGCGTCAGAGACACTGTTAATATATCTAACTAAATCCCCGACACCATACCCGCTAACGGACCAGCCAAATTTAATCTGGGCTTCTACCTTGTCGCCTTCTGTTACCGCCACTTCTCTCATATTATCGCCAAAACGAGCCACCTTTAGATGGCGGCCTTGTGTGAGAGCAACCGCCGTGTGCATCCAAGCACCGGTTCTTTGGCGCACCTCAGGGTCCTCCCAGAACCCAACCACTACTTTCCGCGGGATACGCAGGCGAGCACCGATAAAGCCGTATTCACGGTCACCATGAGCCGATTGATTTAAATTCATGAAATCCATATCAATACTACCCCACGGCAGATCACGATTAAACTGAGTGTGCAGATGTAACAGTGGTTTGTTTAACTCAGTTAGGCCCGCAATCCACATTTTGGCCGGTGAAAATGTGTGCATCCACGTAATGAGACCTGCACAAGAATCATCGGCGTTTGCCTCCAGACACAACTTTCGTATACCTTCCGATGTTTTCAAAACTGCCTTGAATTCGATGTGATAAGGGATGGCTGTATCGTTATTTAAACCCGCCGTCATCAACCTTGAATGATCTTCAACCTTTTGAAGCACTTCAGGTCCATACAATTCCTGGCTTCCCGTCACAAACCAAAAGACCAGCTTTTTAAGTTCTAACATAATCATCTCTCCCCCCGTGTCTCATTTTTTTATTTCCTGCCTAAACAAACACCACTGAATCATCGAGCGAAGCGGGTTCGCTATAGTAAATACCGGTTATATGATTAGCCGCCTCTTCTAGCAGGCCCACATCTTCAAGCAGCTGCAAAACGCCATAACGCTTGCGTATATCTTTCGCCGCAATCAAGCTATCCCTGAAAGTTTCTCGATCAAGGCCTAATTGTTGAGGCGTGTCGATAGCGCCTGCTATTTTTAGAGTATCCCTAATCGCCTCAGGTTCCGGTACCAATAAACGAGATAGTTTGATGAGCTCCTTCCAATGAGTCTTAATTCTTACCATATTGCCTTTTCGTTCAAGTTCATCGAAACTAAGTGAGCCTTCTTTAAAGGAAATAATTGTGGGGGCACTTCTCCCGTAAACCTTCGTAAGATGGCCCTTCCATTGGTCTTTATCTAAATTGAGGTATTTCCCAGATTCAAACACCTTTTCAATATCTAGCGTTCTCAAATATTTATAAGCTTCGGCGATGATCCCGACCCCAACGCCCACGTTATTGCCATGCAACCAGGGTGTTGTCTTGCCACGATTCATGGTCATCATTTCCCAGCAGTGGGATAGGTGGTGTTCTTCACCGGATGCAGGCCTTGAAACACCGACCATTCCAATAGCTAAGCCCGAAAGTATTAAGGCCTCCGTTAAGCTTTCTATCGTATTATTTTCTCTCAAGTGCAGTCTCTCAGCAACCATCTCACATTTTCCCACGGCCGTACGCACTAGTTTCTCAACGGTCTCGCAAAAATACTCTTCCTGTAAGACATGGGCAAGGTGCCAATCTGCTAGGGCCGTATATTTTCCTAAAATATCACCCAGTCCAGCCCGTAACATAGGCATGGGTGCCGCTTTCATAATATCGAGGTCCGCGACGATCGCTAAGGGATAAACCGCCTCAAAGGTTGTTTTAACGCCATCCACAATCAGCGGAGAAACCACTGAAGCATAGCCGTCCATTGAAGGAGCTGTCCCAACGATTACATAGGGTATGTGTAGTTTAGAACTTAAGAACCTAGCCATGTCATTAATGGTTCCGAGCCAATTCCAACGATCAGGGACGTATCCTCAGGGATCTCCACGAGAAGTCTTCCAAGGGCTCTTTCATTGGGAACTAAAGGGTCTTCCGAGAATATATAGCGACTGAGTTTAAAATCATCTTGTAACAAGTCCTCGACCTTTTCTCCAGCAACTTTAAAAGTGTTCTGATCTTCGATGAGAAATAGTTTCTTTGCTTCAAAGGCCTTCAGCAGGATTGGTAGTTCATCCAAGACACCTTGACCCATCCTAATGACTTGAATATCAACCTTATGCGACCGACCACAAGGACACTTATAATTGAGTCCCGCCAACGCTTCTAAGTTCAGACTGAACAAGCTCTCCACACTATTGTCCATAATAAGCAAGGACACCATGCTTTCTCAGAAAATGTTTATCGAGCAAAGCCTGATCCATTGGCTTTATACTTGGCGTCAGCGAGCAGGTCGTATAAGCCATCATGGCAACTTCTTCCAGTACGACAGAATTATGCACGGCTTCTAGAGCCTCTTTTCCCCAAGTAAACGGTCCATGATTGTTGACCAGCACGCCTGGCATAAACATTGGATTCTCACCTAAGAACGTTTCTACGATGACTTCTCCCGTTTGCTTTTCATAGTCACCCTTTATCTCTTCAGACGTCATCTTTCGAGTGCACGGTATTTCTCCATAGAAATAGTCTGCATGAGTGGTTCCCAGGGCTGGAATTCCTTTGCCCGCTTGGGCCCAACTTGTCGCCCATCTTGAATGAGTATGAGCGACACCACTTACTTGCTTAAAGTTTCTATAGATCACCAGATGAGTGGCGGTATCGGATGAAGGCTTTAACCGTCCTTCAACTTGATTTCCATCCAGATCGACGACCACCAGATCTTCCATTTTAAGGTCTTCGTAGGGAACACCACTGGGTTTAATGACAATAAGACCACTCTGGCGATCAATGCCGCTGACATTTCCCCAGGTATAAGTTACGAGACTTTTTTTAGGAAGCTCTAGGTTGGCTTCAAGGACCGATCTTTTCAGTTCTTCTAGCATCTTCTATTAACTCCTTTAAAGTCTACTCTCGAACCAACGAACGAACTAACTAACAAACCAACAAGCCAACGAACCAACAAGCCAACGAACTAACTAACGAACGAACCAACAAACCAACAAACCAACAAGCCAGCCAACGACCTACCGACTCAACCCATCAAATGACCCGCTAACTTCACTTACTTACAGCGGCTTTAATCTTCTTGAGTCTTTTCATGACATCATTGGTGCCACGTCCGAAGTAATCATGGAGCAAATTGTATTCTTCGTAGAGTAAATCATACGTTTTCACATTGTCTATATTGGGTTTATAATAGCCTTCTTTTACTTGTCCCATGTACTTTGCTGCCTCAACAATGGTGTCATAGCCGCCCTTTTCTTGTCCTGCAACTACGGCACCAAACATCGCGGAACCGAGAGCTGGAGTTTGAGCTGATGCCGATATTCTAATTTCTCTGTTCGTTACATCGGCATAGATCTGCATCATGAGCTTATTTTTCTCAGCTATCCCACCCGCTGCATATAATCCATCAATAGGAACGCCGTTTTTCTCAAAGGTTTCAATGATCTTCTTGGTTCCATAGGCTGTTGCTTCTATTAACGCCCTATAGATCTCCTCAGGTTTTGTTAAAAGCGTGCACCCTAAAATCATTCCGGTGAGGTCAACATCTACCAAAACGGATCTATTGCCATTCCACCAGTCTAAGGCAATCAGTCCACTTTCTCCAACTTGGAGTTTTCCCGCTTTTTCTGTTAATAACTCATGAATATCTAAGCCTTTCGCTTCAGCCTCGTTGGTAAAGCTAGCAGGCACACAATTTTCTACAAACCATTCGAAATGGTCTCCAACGCAAGATTGACCGGCTTCATAGCCCAGTAAGCCTGGTATGATTCCATCTTCAACCACACCGCACATACCCGGAACTAGTTTTTCTTCGTTCCCTAGCATGACGTGGCAAGTTGAAGTTCCCATAATCATCAACATTTTGCCGGCCTCCGTCATACCTAAGGCAGGAACTGAGACGTGAGCATCGACATTCCCGACCGCTACAGGTGTTCCTACCTTCAAGCCCGTTAGTTCTGCAGCTTTAGGTGTAATCTCTCCTGCCTTTGAACCGATTGGATAGATGTCTGTGCTAAGTTTCTCTTCAACTAGGTTTTCAAGCTTTGGATGAAGCGCCTTGAAGAACTCTTTGGAGGGGTATCCAGCTTGTTTGTGCCAGATTGCTTTATACCCTGCTGTGCAGCTATTTCTTTTTTCTTCTCCCGTGAGTTGAAAGACGACCCAATCCGTGGCTTCCATAAACCGATCGGCCAAATCATAGATGTCTGGAGCCTCATGAACGATTTGAAATATCTTAGGGATCATCCATTCTGAAGATATTTTACCCCCATAGAGTTTAAGGAAGTCCTCTCCTCGTTCCTCCGCTATTTTATTCAGCTGATTCGCTTCCTCTTGGGCCGCGTGATGTTTCCAAAGCTTCACATAACTATGAGGCTTTGATTTTAAGTCTTTGTCAAAGCAAAGTGGCGTGCCATCCTTGTAGGTTGGTAACATGGTACAAGCTGTAAAATCTATCCCAACACCAATGACAGCTTCCGCCTTAACGCCTGATTTCTTTAAAACAGCTGGAATCGTTTCACTCAGAACATCTAGATAATCTTGCGGATGTTGCAGGGCCCAATCTGGTTCCAACTTAGTCACACCATCTGGCAAATATTCATCCATGACACCATGAGGATAAACCTTGACGGCTGTAGCAACCTCTTTCCCAGTTTCTACTTCAACAAGCACGGCTCTGCCTGATTGAGTTCCGTAATCTACGCCAATAGCATATTTGTGGTTCATAGTTAACAACTCCTAAGACAATTGTTCGTGACTATTAGAGAAATGATACGTTGATCATAGTAATTTCAGCCTCAGTAACGTTAATTTTAACGGATAATAAGCTATTAGAAACACGGCTAAAAATATAAGGGGAAGACTACCCGGAATCATGTAAATCGCGCCAAAGATGATGCAGAAAATCCCATCAAACCGGGTTATTTTTCGTTCATTCGCGGTAGGATATTTCTTCCTCGCGCTTTCATAAGACATTCGTTGTCCAGGATATTTACGAAACAGTATTCCATAAATCCCAAGCGCTATAATCACTAATCCAAAGACAATATTACTTGAGGACGACATAAACGACTCCCCTTCTTAAATGGTTTTGGATTTTGAATAAACATCAAAGGCTACAGCGATTAGTAGGACTAATCCTTTGATGGTTTGTTGCCAGTCAATCCCAACGCCGATCAGTGACATACCATTGTTCATAACACCCATAACAAGTCCGCCAATGATTGCGCCCATGATCGTCCCTATGCCACCGGCCGTTGATGCGCCTCCAATGAAGCAGGCCGCAATGGCATCAAGCTCAAAGTTCGAACCAGCATTGGGGGTTGCGGAATTCAATCTCGCAGCAAAAACCAGTCCTGAAAGTGCGGCAAGCACGCCCATATTCACGAAGACCAAGAAGATTACCTTCTTGGTTTTAATACCAGAAAGCCTGGCCGCCTTTTCATTACCACCCAAGGCATAAATATGTCTTCCGATCGTAGTTTTTGTCGTAAGGAACGTATAAAAGCCGATTAACACCAGCAATAAGACTAAAACATTGGGTATTCCTTTGTAGACAGCCAGCGCATAGAAAAATATATTGAGTACAGCGATGATTGCCGCCATTTTTACGATTAAAAGGCCCTTAGCTAACACTTCAAAATCGTATTTTCTTTGAGTTTTTCTGTTGGATATTTCATAGAATATGTACAGCCCCGTTAAAATAAGCCCAATGACGAGGGTGGTGATATGAAGACCCTGGCCTTTAAAGAAATCCGGAATAAAGCCTGTGCTCATTTTCTGGAATGAACTCGGGAACGGAGCAATTGAAGTCCCCTTCAGAGCAACATAAGTCAGGCCCCTAAAGATCAGCATCCCTGCGAGCGTTGTTATAAAGGCGGGTATTCTTACATAAGCAATCCAGTACCCTTGAAACGCACCTATGACGGCACCTGCTGCCAGGGATATTATGATTCCTAAGGCCACTGGAACATGATTGTTCACGATTAATATTGCTGCAAGAGCGCCTATGACAGCGGCGACTGAACCCACGGATAGATCAATTTGGAAAGCAACGATGACCAGTAACATACCAATTGCCAAGATTAAAATGTAGCTGTTCTGCAAGATTAAGTTGGTGATATTTAATGGTTTCAATAAAATACCGCCCGATGCAATCTGAAAGAAGATCATGATTCCTACTAAAGCGATGACCATGCTATATTTTGTTGTGTTTTCTTTGAAGATTTTCGCCATAGATCCCATTTTTATACCTCCTGCCCCTGTTTCAAAATCATTGCCATAATTTTCTCCTGAGATGCTTCTTTTGCACTGATTTCTCCTAATATTTTACCTGAATTCATGACATAGATCCGATCACACATACCCAGCAGTTCAGGCAGCTCCGAAGAAATGAGCAGTATGCCCTTTTCTTGCTTTGCTAATTGATTAATAATCGTATAAATCTCATATTTTGCTCCGACATCGATCCCTCGGGTTGGTTCATCCATGATTAATATGTCAGGCTCAGCGAAAATCCATTTGCTGAGTACGACCTTTTGTTGGTTTCCCCCGCTAAGATTACCCGTTTGCTGCAATAGTCCAGAACATTTTATATTTAATTTTTTGCGCAAGTCCTCTGTTAGCACAATTTCTTCATTTTGGTTCACGACTCCGCCTTTGGAGATTCTCTTTAGATTAGCTAACGAAATATTACCTTTTATATGATCTATTAAAATTAATCCGTATTCTTTTCTGTCTTCTGTAACATAAGCCAGACCGTTTTTAATAGCCTTATTGACGTCGTTGAGGTGTAACTCTTTGCCATCCTTAAAAATTTGTCCGCTGATCCTTTTGCCATAGGATTTACCAAAGACACTCATCGCAAGTTCGGTTCTTCCGGCTCCCATAAGGCCTGCTATCCCTACAACTTCTCCACTGCGAATATTTATGTTCACATTATCACAAACTTTACGTTCACCAATGATTGGGTGATAAACCGTCCAATTCTTAACTTCAAAACTGATCTCCCCAATTTTCGTCTCTCTTGGTGGAAAACGATTGACTAAATCCCTACCGACCATCCCTTTAATAATCCGGTCTATGGTAATATGGTCTTGTTTCGTATCAAGAGTTTCGATGGTTGCCCCATCACGTAAGATTGTAATTGAATCAGCGATCTTAGAAATCTCGTTCAATTTATGGGAAATAAGAATGGAGGTGATCCCATGTGTTTTAAGGCCTGCGATCAAATCAATCAAATTCTGGCTATCATTTTCATTCAAGGCGGCTGTTGGTTCGTCCAAAATGAGTAATTTAACTTCTTTTGATAAGGCTTTGGCAATCTCCACTAATTGTTGCTTACCAACGCCAATATTTGCAATCAGCGTCTTGGGTGATTCGTCAAGTCCTACTTTTTTAAGAAGTTCTATCGTTTTCTTTGTCGTTTCATTCCAATCAACAATTCCATTTTTACTTCGTTCGTTACCTAAAAAAATATTTTCAGCAATTGATAAAAAGGGTATTAAGGCTAACTCTTGGTGAATGATTACAATCCCCAAATGCTCACTTTGTTTGATATTTTTGAATTCGCATAACTTGTTTTTAAATAGAATGTCTCCAGTATATGTCCCATGCTCATACACACCGCTCAAGACTTTCATAAGCGTCGATTTACCGGCGCCATTTTCCCCAACTAAAGCGTGAATTTCGCCTTGTTTAACCTTTAAATTAACGTTATTCAAAGCTTTGACACCTGGGAAGATTTTAGTAATATTTTTCATTTCCAGGATAATTTCCGCCATAGGATTTCAACTCCTACCCTACAAAATAATTTAGTGATGGATATAGCACCATCGATATACACCATCACTAAATAGTATTCATTAAGACGACTTTTATTTGAGTTTGTCTGCTGTAATATATCCACTATCAACTAAGAGTTTTTGATAGTTTGTTTTATCAACAGAGACTGGGTCACATAAGAAGGAAGGGACAATCTTGAGTCCTGTGTCATAGGTCTTTGTATCATTAACGACTGGTTTTTCTCCCTTGAGAACAGCGTCTGCCATTTCAGCCGCTTTAGCCGCTAAGACTCTCGTATCCTTAAAGATTGAAGCGGTTTGTTCACCGGCAATAATTGATTTGACCGAAGCGACTTCACAGTCTTGACCTGTAATGATTGGCATTTTTTGACTTGCTGATCCATATCCGACGCCTTTTAAGGAGGATATGATACCAATACTGATACCATCATAAGGAGATAACACGGCATCAACTTTAGCCGTCGTATAGTTTTTGCTGAGTATGTTATCCATTCTCGTTTGGGCCGTTGCGCCGTCCCATCTTAATGTTCCGACTTGAGCGTAAGCTGTTTGTCCGCTCTTAACGACTAATTTACCTGAAGTAATATAAGGTTGCAAAATTGACATAGCCCCATCGAAGAAGAATTTAGCATTGTTATCATCTGGAGATCCAGCAAATAATTCAATGTTAAAAGGACCTTTACCATCCTTTAAGGCTAAAGCTGTTTCAATGTAACTCGCTTGAAGAACACCGACTTTAAAGTTATCAAACGTTGCATAGTAATCTACGAAAGCACTCTTAGTGATAAGGCGGTCGTAGGATATAACAGGAATGTTAGCATCATGTGCTTTTTGTAACACATCGGTTAAAGCGGTACCATCAATTGAAGCAATGACTAAGACTTTGGCGCCTTTTGTGATCATATTCTCAATCTGAGCGACTTGGTTCGGGACATTATTATCACCATACTGTAAATCAGTCTTATAGCCGAGTTTTTGCAAGGCTTTTACCATGTTATCCCCATCGTCAATCCATCTCTGTGATACCTTTGTGGGCATTACGATCCCTGCAAGTTTACCGTTGTTTGCTGCTGTTGCACTTGGAGTTGTTTCAGCGGCTGGTTTTGTAGCACCGCAGGCTGTCACCAGGGCCATAGTGAAAAAGATTAATAACACTGACAGGACTTTTTTCATTCTTCTTCCCCCTTATATTTATCGGTGTAATTTATCACTAACCTTCTGCCTCGTGTGTTAAACTCATAACGCCAAATTTACTAAGCAAAAGATAGTAATCAGGATTGAATTATGCAGCACTTTACCCATCGTAAAAATCTAGATTTCAGACTTAGTTAATTTAATTATCTAAGTTCATTATATGGCCGTATTTTGAATAGTCAAGAAATATTTTTAGACAAACTTATTGTTTATTGTTTCGGAGATCCCATCGACCAGACCTGTCGGCGTGAAAATCTTCTTCAGTAAAAGAGTAAACGCCCCAATAGCAATAGCATTTTCCCCTAATTTCGAGATGACGATAGAAACCGCCTGGGCTGGTTTAGCCAGTGCGCGCTTTTCAACCGTTAGGCTTAAGGAACTCATGATAAAATCAGCCGCCCCGAAAACCCCGCCACTTAATATAATGAGCGATGGATTAAGCGTATTAATCAGATTAGCAATCCCAATTCCGAGATAACGTCCGGTGTCCTCTAACACGTCCATCGCAACTTGATCATTTTGCTTAGCTGCTGAAAAAAGTATTTTCCCATCAATCAGTTCGAGGTTTCCATGGACCATCTCTTCTAAGATTGATTTCTTTCCGAAACGAATGGCTTGCTGAGCTCTTCTAGCAAGTGCCGTCCCTCCAACCAAGGTTTCTAAACAACCGTAATTTCCACAGCTACATTTTGGTCCATTGATATCGATGGTTGTATGTCCAATTTCCCCCGCCGTATAGGACGTTCCACGATACAACTGATGATCTATAATAATACCCGCTCCTACGCCCGTTCCAACCCGGAACAAGATAAAATTAGGGATATCCTTTCCTAGACCAAACCAACTTTCTCCAATAGCCTGTGCTCGGATGTCATTTTCCACCTCAACGGGCAAATCGAATTGTTCCTTTAGGTAGGCTTTGATTGGGATGTCCCGCAAATTCAGATGAGGGGCAAAGATTGAAATGCCCTGTTCGGAGTCAACAAGGCCATGCATACCCACGCCGATTCCTAAAATAGACCCTTTCTTCGTGTTTGTTTCTTTAATGACTTGCCTAATGACCTCTTCTAACGCTTTTAAAAACTGATCACCCGTGGGATTGTCCACATACTTCGCCTCTACCTGGGTGATCACTTGTCCATCCAGGGTGGCGGCCACAGCCTTTACTTTCTTTGGTCCAGCATAGACGCCCACGACATGAAAAGCGGTGGAATTAATACTGAGAAGAATCGGTTTTCTTCCACCGGTCGACTCACCCAGATCGGTCTCTACCACCAATTTTGTGTCAATTAATTCCCCCACAAGATTCGTGACTGTCGGGGGAGTTAGCTTGGTCAATTTGGCGATTTCTGCTCTTGAAATAAGCCCATGCTGCCTGACCACATTGAGAATTGCCGATTTATTCTGTGATTTCATTCCCTGAAAACTTCCGACTGGGATGATTATTTCGCTCATTTTTCACGCCCCCTTTTGCCCGTTTCTTTCAGGATCTAATGAGGATATCTGGACGGAGGTAAATTTGCCCGTTCTTTTCCAGCGGCATATAGTCCCATTCTCCAGTGTGGGTTAGGAACTCTGGTCCCTTCTCCGTAGCTAAAATTGTATCCTCTGATTTTATCCCTTTGAGCGATGGGTTCCATGCAAAGGCTTGATGATTCTGAACCACGCCCTCGCACTCCAAATTCGCTAAGAATTCTCGTGAAGCATATCCAGTCGGTCCGCCTTGATGAAGAGAACGCCAATCCTCTCCGTAGCCCATTGTCCTGTACATTTCAATGCCTTGCCTAAAAACATCCTTAATTGGCACTCCTGGAATCGTCGCCAAATTAAACGCTAGATCAATCTCTAACAATTTTCGTTGATTCTGTCGCAGTTCCGCAGGTATGGGTCCAAAATGAACAAAGCGTGTTGCACTGGAGACTAAACCCCATTTTTCTCCGCATAGAACTAACATCGCGTAGCTCTCCAGCCTCTTTTCGGTAGGTATGGGGTGACGATACTTATAGATCCTTTCATCCGTAGCCACCAAAAGGACTTGCGATTGGATTCCTAGATCTAATATCTTAGAGGTGATCTGGGCTTGAATCTCGAATTCTGACAACCCTGGTTCAATTTGTCGGCACGTCAATTCCAAAGCCCTAGCCACGTTTTGTGACAACCAGCGATAGCGCTTAATTTCTTCCGGACTTAAGACATAGGACAACTCTGCTAATTCCTGACTAACATCGCTTGCCGCAACGAGGGGAATGGTCTCTGGGCACACATCCGTCCCTATCTTTTTCCCGTGGCATAATTGGCGAATAGCTGCTTGATGTCCCTCATACCACTCGGGCGTAATCCACTCAATTTCCAGCTTAGACAATTCCTCGTCTTGTATCCGGGCAAACTCCACTTTAGTGGTGATGCAGTAAACCTTGTCTTCGAAAATCAACAGATCCGCTACGCCGAGCTCTGATGTAGTGAAAATATAATTTTGCTGTCCGTTCGTTAGCCAAGAAAAGCTTCGGCGTTTACGGAGAAGGACTCCATCTAAGTTCTTCTCTCTGATAAAATGTCTTATTCTCTCGATCTTGTCTTGTACAGTCATCACTTTATGAACCCATCTGGATGGTACTGTTGCCAGTTCCAGGCGGTTTTTATGATCTGCTCCAAGCTGTTGAATTTCGGTTTCCAGCCTAACTCTGCCAGGGCCTTTTCAGACGAAGCAATTAAAACGGCAGGATCACCCGCTCGCCGGGGAACGACTTGAACAGGAATGACGTGCCCGGTCACCTCTCTCGCTTTTTCGACAACTTGTCGAACAGAAAATCCTTCTCCGTTGCCGAGATTGTAGACGGAACTCTTTTGTGTTTTCCTGAGTTTCTCCAAGGAGAGCCAATGAGCCATCGCCAGATCGGTGACATGAATGTAGTCGCGAACACAAGTCCCATCGGGCGTCGGATAATCATCCCCAAAAATCTGTAGAGAATCGCGCTGTCCTAAGGCGACTTGCAAGATGATGGGAATCAAATGACTTTCCGGGCGATGGTCTTCTCCGATATGCCCGTCCAGATGGGCTCCTGCGGCATTAAAATAGCGTAGCGCTACGGAGGAAATACCATACGCTTGTCCACACCATTTCAACATGTTTTCAATGGCAAGCTTCGTTTCTCCGTAGGGATTGGTTGGCTCTTTGGAATCTGTTTCCAGGATTGGGATGCTCTTAGGTTCTCCATAAGTTGCCGCTGTCGACGAGAAAACAATCTTTTTCACGCCATGTTTCTCCATGCACACCAGCAATCGTTGCGCTGTAATGAGATTATTATCATAATATTGGAGCGGTATTTGAACACTTTCCCCCACTAAGGAATCCGCCGCAAAATGCACAACGGCTTCGATGTCGTGGCTAGAAAATACTTTGTCGAGTAGCTCTGAATCGCGGATATCCCCTTCATAGAAGGTCTTTGCGAGCACCGCGTCACAATGGCCTTTTTGCAGGTTGTCTAATACGATCACGTCTTCACCTTGGGCCATAAATTCTGACACAGTATGACTCCCGATATAACCTGCTCCCCCAGTCACTAAAACCGCCATTGTCTTCTACCTCCCCAATATTTCGCGGGTGCCATCCCCACTTTCGCCCTTGTAAAACGTCGGTGTCAAACCCGTCTTGGCTTGATAGCCTTGGGTCACTTGAGCTTTAAAGTCTCCTACAGCCTTTTCATGAACCAGACTCACGGTACAACCCCCGAAGCCTGCCCCGGTCATTCTTGTTCCTAGGCATCCAACGACCTGACGTGCTTGGTCAAAAAGAGTGTCTAATTCCAGACCAGTTACTTCATATAAATCGCGTAAAGATTCATGTGATTTTATCATAGTTTGACCAAAAGTCTTAATATCTCCTGCTTCTAAAGCAAGGGTTGAGGTTAACACACGGGCATTTTCATGAACGACGTGGTCTAACCGTTTATGTATCTCTGGAGTTCGAATTTTTTTATGAACTGTTTTCCATTGTTCAAGGGTCACATCCCCCAAACACGAGACATAGGGAAGATATTTCAAAAGGGCGATCGCTCCCGCCTCACATTCTTGCCGTCTTTGATTGTACTTTGATTCCGTCAAACTCCGCTGCTTGTTCGAGTTTGTGAGCACGAGTTGATAGTCACCGAACGACAAGGGTACATGACGATAAATCAACGAATCGCATTTTAACAATAAGGCATGCCCTGCTTTCCCCATGCCTGAAGCAAATTGGTCCATAATTCCGCAGTTAACCCCCACGAATTGATTCTCTGCCCTCTGGGCTAACTGAGTCAATTCCAAGAGGGATTGATCGATATTTTCGAGTTGTTGCAACGCAAACGCTGTGACCATTTCCAGCGAAGCGGAGGAAGAGAGCCCAGCCGCTTTGGGAATATTACCATCAAAGAGCATATCACACCCCGATAGCCGGATCCCTAGTTGATCAAATTCCCGAATAACGCCTTTTGGATAATTAGCCCAGCCATCCTCCCCACGGTAGTCAAGCCCTGTCGCGTCGAATTCTACCCGCTCGTCAAAGCTGGTCGAGGCGAGACGAAACTTACGATCCTTGCGACGGCGAACCACGGCCCAAGTTCCATAGGTTAAGGCAGCAGGCAGTACATAACCCCCTGTAAAATCCGTATGCTCGCCAATCAGATTTACCCGGCCCGGGGCAAAGAAGACTCGAAGCGCTTCATCAGTTTCGTTGAATATTTGCTCAAACCTCTGTCGAAGTGCGCTTAATCTAGGCATTCCTAAAACCGCCCTTCTTTGTGGAGATAATCCTGGAATGCCCTGCGCAGTTGTTCTGAGGTCTCTTCAACAGCTTGCGGGTTTAAAGCGGCCCCGGCACCCATTTCAGAGGAAGCATAATACTTGATTTTACCAGCATCTCTAAGGGGCGTATAAAATTCAATATGAAAATGATAGAAATCTTCCACAGCGTCCCCATGAACTGGGCGCTGATGAATGACCATCATGTAGGGGAATAACCGATTAAACAAGGTATCCATGGCACCAGTCATGTTCTTAAGCATTTCCGCCAAGCTTCGTTTTTCGGCTCGTGTAAAATCGTTCAAAGCGGTCTTATGATTTTTACTCACAATGAATAGTCCGTAAGGGTAATCTGTGAAAAATGGGATATACGCTAAAAAATGATCATTTTCATAAATCACGCGCTGCTGAAAGTCTAATTCTGCTTTATTCATATCGCATATCAAGCACGACCCGTGCAAGTCATAATACGTTTGGCAATTTTCTAATTCTGTGCGAATTTTAAGAGGAACCCAGGAGTAAGCATAGATCTGCCCATGTGGATGCGGCATTGTCACGCCGCACTCTTGCCCTCGATTCTCGAAAATCATAATGTACTCATGCTTAGGCTCCTGGCTCAGCGCCATGAACCGTTCCGTCCACAAATCTATTAGTTTCTCGATATGATCCACTGAAAGTTGCGGAAGCGTCACCGTATGATTCGACGAGTAAAGGACGACTTCACATTTACCATAAGCTTTCTCGGTTTTATAAAGGCTTGATCCGACTGGATCAGCTTCAGGTGGGTCTGGCATTAGGCCCGGAAAATCGTTGTCATATTTAAGGACATCATAATGATCAGGAACTTTACCTGAGCCCGGACAAAACGGACACCCAGTGTTGGGCATATTGGGGCGATTTTGTCGTTTTGTCGCCACCATCGTCCAATCCCCCAGTAAAGGATTATACCGTAACTCTGTCATTGTATCCCCTCCCAAAAGCGAAAGCCTAAGTTAATTAAATTAATTAACTTAGGCTTCTTTATCATATTATAATTGTATCCGTCTGTCCACGACAAATAATATTTATTCTCTGGATTAGCGCGTAACAAGACCGCCAATCCAGAGCAATCCTTATTTAACCCTGCGTAAGTTAGTCTGTCTCTTGACTCTTGATACTGGATACACTCTTGGTACTTTTGGTTTCTGTCTCTTCTGTAACTGGAGTCGACGGTTTACTGACCAATAACTAAATAAAAATATAATGCCTAATGCAATAACCAACGTCAAATAGGGCATCGTCACTCACTTCCATCTCATACCGTGTTTTAGAGTAGCATCCTCTAAGTTATATTGCTAATGAACGCTTAAAAGCACTCTATCGATTTAAATATTTTGAGGGAACTCTAATTTTGTCTCTGCAAATGTTTTATGTCTAATCATAGTCTAATCATAGTCTAATCACAATAACCCTTTTGTCGTAATTTCTCGATATGCTCCTTTAAAATGACGTCCAAATCTATGCCATGTTGCTCTTCAAGGACAAACATCATGGTGACGGCTGTCTGAGCCACGTCAACCAATTCTCGGGCCACCAACTGCATTGCTTCTTCTTCTTCCAAGCGTTGTTGTTCCCCACTAAGGCCCCTGAATTTTCCTATAGCTTGAGCTAATTCCCCTGATTCCTCCATGATCTTTAAGGCTGTGCCTTCTAACGATGGACTTAAGCGATTTAAGCGAGGAAGGGTTACCGTCTTGGATGTGAGCAGACCTTCGCTGCATCTATGATCTGAAGTCATTCTCATTGCCTCCCACATTCTCTGATCCATTACCCTCGTATTATATTAATTATACACCTTTTGCACAGTTGTGACTAAACGCAGTGTGATCGGTGGCTTTCGTTAATTCCTGTCAATTTTTGATGGCTCTCATTGAACCACACAAAATGCATTAATGCCCTTAATAACTACACAATATTCCATAATACTTTATCCAATATTTTACTTTTAGTTATTATTTTATACTTGATAGCCTGCTGCTACTCCCGGCGTTAACTAGGTTGAGCAAGGACTGCCCATATCATTGAAGTGTGTTTATGGCTTGATTATATTGCCATGATATCTTATGATGGAAAAAGAACGGATAAATTTAACCAACCTAACTTCGTGTTTTTTAACACAAATCGTTCGCAACCGATGGCTTAAATATTGTTACTAAACTGAGAGAAATTTGTAAAGGGGCGTAGAACTATGAAACGTTATAAATTAATCACTCTGATCGCGTTCGTTGCTATTATTACGACAGGCTCTTTGGTGTACAAAGACACGCTTGCTGATTTGATCACGCCATCTACTTTGACCTCCACATCGCAAGTCCAATCCACTCCGTCACCGACTCCAACCCCAGAGCCGACTCAGACAGCGGAACCAACTCCGGTTACAACGGCCGCTACTCCAACACCAACGCCGGCGTTGGCACCTACTCCCGCTGCAACACCGACTCAAACTAATGCGGCAAAACCGGCACCAACACCCACACAAAAACCTACTGTGAAGCCCGCTCCGAAGCCAACACCACCCCCAACACGAAGTACCGTTGCTTCACAAGCCCAGCTCAGCGCTGATCAACAGCAAATGCTGAACTTGATTAACCAAGAACGTTCAAAAGCAGGCGTGGCCCCTCTAAAAATAGACGCTAAGCTCCAGACCATGGCCCAAGCAAAAGCCGAGGATATGGTTGCAAAATCTTACTTTGACCATACCTCACCGACCTATGGTTCCCCTTTTGAGATGATGAAACAATTCGGAATTAGTTATTCTTCAGCGGGTGAGAACATCGCTGGAAACGCCTCAGTGGATAAAGCGCACACAGCCCTAATGAACAGTCCTGGCCACAAAGCGAATATCCTCAATTCGTCTTTCACTTATATTGGCATCGGAGTAACTGCTAGCCCGAAATATGGGAAAATGTTTGCTCAAGATTTTGTTGGCCGATAGGCTTCCTTGGACCTCAGAATTCTAAATCACTCAGGAGACCGCCAAGGCATTAGCCCGGCGGTCTCCTTACTTAATCTAGTGAGCTGATAAATCATGAGCAAGGGTGCCTTCTACCCCTAACTCATATCAAACAAGTCCCACTACCTTCACTTCGTTCATTATTTAGGGCTTGAGAGGTTTCAATTCCACAAGAGTGGATGTTCCTTGGCTACTAAGTTGGATAATTTCTGCGCCATCGTCAGAGATGTAATTCTGATCGCCTTCCAATTTAACTTCTTTAAGCTGACCTGCTGTGATAATAGAGGCTGTTTTGTTATCATAGACAACAACCTGTCCTTTAGAGCCTACAAGTGCCCTTGCGTTATCGAAGGAAATTGCCCCTTGCCATTCCGTTTTCAAGGAAGGACTCTCTGACATGACCGTTCGGTCAGTAATACTCTTAATTTTTACGAGTTCGTTATTTTTGACTTCCCCTATATACACTTTGCCTGCTCTAATATCTAAAATCCTATCATAATTGTTCCTAGAGATTATTTTACGTTTCCCCGCATCAAAGGCGATGATATTCTGGATAGCCCCCACTTTACTGTCAATATATAAGGTTCCATGCAGATCAGAGGCCGCCATAGCATCGATGGTCTCTCCCTGCTTGTTGAGGGTGGTTACGTTTTTGTTGACGTTAATTTCCATAAGTTGTTCAGTTGATCCTTTTTTCACTGTGAAATACATTAGATTGGTCGTGGTTGAGATGACTAATTCTTCAATTTTTCCACCCGCTGGAAATTTCACGGTCTGATTCAAACGATTGTCTGGAGCCGTCTCCTCATCGCTATTGGACAGTTCAAGCGAATAGAGCTCTGTGGTCTGAGTACTTCCAGAGTTGGAATTTTTATCGGCATAAAAATAAATTAAAGTATCTCGATCCTGCAGCCATTGGTACGTGAGAACACCCAGGGTATTATCCTTAGGCGTGCGCGATTCAAAGACTACTTTCTTTTTCTTAAGATTAAACACTTTGAGAGTGCCATTTTCGGAATAAGCCAGATAATCTTTGTCATAAGAAATCTGGACTTTATTAAGGTCAGCACCAGGAATCGTTGTTTTAAGTTTGGTCGTGATCGGCTCACTAGATGCCGGCCTCATGACTTTTTCGATTTGGAAATTCAAAAGAGCGTACACTCCGAATTGCAGAGCGACTGAAATTAATATCCAGATGAATAGCGTGCGCAGTATTTTCATGATGCGTGATTTCTCCTTCTTTAGCAGAGATTACTGGTACTTATGGGGTAACCACGAAAGCCGTTGGAATATAACGTTCCCCGAAAATGTCACAAAGTCTATTTATGACTTTCCCATTAAAGACGAGATCGGTGGAAGAGCCCCCATCAAGGTTGACAGCGGTCACCGCCTTATAATCAGTAAAAACATTCATAAGGTCTTGTATTGTTGCCCCCATACTCCAAGTCGGTTGACGCCCATCTATGACAACAAAAATGACCGTTCCATCTGCCATTTGTCCAATACCAGTCCTAGGTTGAGGGCCGATTCCCCAACCACCATTTCCTATTAGAACGGTTTTACCGTTCTCGATGAGATTAGGTCCAAAGGTGACCGCGTCCCGAATGTGTTTCGAGATCAATTGATTGGCCGTCATACTTCCAAGGACCAGTTTGTCTTGGTCATTAAAGCCGACAATATTTTGCGCTGTATTTCCCACGTTATTGTGGACCAGTTTTCCGTCCTGAACGGTCAAGCCGTCTGGAAAGGCTCCGTTTCCTTTACCGTTCGGATCATAAAATCCGCCGGCATTAATTCCGGCTACGGCTCCCTTATCCTTGACAAGATCGCTGACCCGTTCTCCCGTGACACCAATTTGTTTGGTGACTGCTAATTTAACGCGTTTGGGGTCTTTAATCAACATCACTTTACCTTTGAAGCTTTGTCCCTTAATATCTTGAATAGTGATTCCCGGACTCGAATCGGAGGTTAAAGTGTTGCGTGTAATGACTTGCTTGAGGTTTACATCTTGAGAAATAGAGCTCATAATCTGATCTATTTCTGCTTGAGTAAGAAACGGCTTCAAAAACTGTGGATGCCGCGATGTGTAAACCATGCTAACGGTCACGGCTTTGAGCGTCTGGAAGGGTCCCCAAAGCACTATAAAGGGAGCCGATATAGCTAAGAATATAAGATTGAAACCCAAAAATAACAATATTTTTCGTAATTTAAAATTTATCGTCATATTAACCTCTTTTTTTCTTTATTATGAACCA
>DHWG01000009.1:0-6644 GCA_002413075.1 Desulfosporosinus sp. UBA5188
AGGATTAATTTAATCAAATAATTGCTTTTATGAATGAAAAAAATAAAAATAGGTCGATATATTTATCCATATTATGGCAGGACAATGAGGACCTTTTGGAGTATATATTTATTATGAACTAAGCTATGAACTAAGGAGGACATGATATGGATCTGCGGCAAGAACTCGTTGATATTGTTAATAAATCGGGTGCTCCCCCGGCTTGGGGTATTAACCATTGTTTTAGGGTCTATCATTTGGCTAAAGAACTGAGTAATAACTTAACTCTTGATGATGAAGTTCTTTATACTGCAGCAATGCTGCATGACACCGGAAAATACCCTGTTTATGCTCTCAATAACATGGATCACGCCCTGCGTTCTAAAGGGGTCGCCTCTAGCCTTCTACAACAAATGATGTTTTCTCCCATCAAGTTACCGACAGTTTTAGAAGCTGTAGAAAAGCATATGTATTACTCAGAACCAGGACGAAGTGTTGAATCTGTCTATCTACGCGATTCAGACATTTTGGATAATTTCGGGAACATTGGCTTAATGCGTTTATTTAGTATGATTGGACAAGATGAATTAATTATGACAGCTGAAAATGCTATTGACAGAGCACGTCTTTTTGCCGATGCGCTACCTCGTAAAGTAACAACCAAAGCGGCAAAAAGATTGGCGCTCAAGCGACGTGAAGAAACTCTTCGTTTCTTATCAGGGGTAAAACGCCAAACGGCCGAATTTGCTTGGCTTTAGCACGCTCTACCTCTTTGGTTTCGTCCCCTGCTCCAGTTCATCAAGTAAACGTGTCATACTGTCTAGACGATCGACGACTCTATCAAAATTATGTGTCCGTTGCCCTTCATTAATCAGCTGATTGAGCTTGTGTCGTAATTTTATATAAGCTCTGTTAACCTGAGCCCGTGAAGGTTGTAGTTCGGACATCTTCGCTCGTTTGAGGGTATGTTTGACCGATGTATTGGTTGATTTGAACACTGTTTCCTCTGTGGTACGGTGTTCCTTCTCCTCATTCGTCTTGCTAGAAGCATCCTGTGTTAACCAGACTTTATCAGGAGAATGCCTTACAATTTGATCGGGTAGGAATTCAATCATATCTCCAAGTTGAGGGATTATAGGCGTTTTGCCATATAATTCTTCAACTTTTTTAGCAAAAATAGTTTGTGCTTCTAACTCCCCGTGTACAAGAATAATTTGCTCCGTCTTTTGCCCTATGAGAGAGAGCCAATGAAGCAAATCTGCTTGATCGGCGTGCGCTGATAAGCCGCTCATTTGTTTTATGCGTGCTTTAACGGCAATCTTCTCGCCATGGATCGTTACAGTCTTAACACCATCAGAAAGAATGCGTCCGAGCGTACCTTGTGCCTGATATCCTACAAAAAGGACGGTGGCCTTTTCTCGCCATAGATTGTGTTTCAGATGATGTTTTATTCGCCCAGCATCAGCCATGCCGCTAGCGGCAATGATAATCGATCCCCCTTCAATTTCATTAAGTGCCATTGAATCCGCTGAAGTAACACTAAAATGAACATTGGGCATGTTTAGAGGACTAACGCCTTGCCTGATCAGTTCACGAGTCTCGGCATCAAAATGTTCAGGGTTTTCTTGGAATATCTTTGTCGCCGCGATCGCTAAAGGACTATCAATATAGACTGGTAACATAGGAATACGATGTTCATTTTGTAATTTTAAGAGATAATAAAGAAGATCCTGGGTCCGTTCAATGGCAAAGGCAGGGATAATTAGATTCCCTCCAGCCTCATAAGTGGAACGAATTGTTTCTGCAAGCTCTTCATCGCGATCTATTTTTGACATGTCTGAGTTTTCCGCGACATGAAGACGATTTCCATAGGTTGTTTCCATCACTACAATGTCAGCTTCACTTAAAATACTTGGATCTTCAAGATAAGGTTGATGAGTATTACCTATATCGCCTGAAAAAACGACGGTTTTACTAAAGCCAGGTTCTTTAACGTAGAGTACAACATGTGCCGACCCTAAAATATGACCAGCGTCGAAGAATTGAAAAGAGATCGTTGAAACGAGGTCGATGATTTCATTATAAGGCGTTGCGCGTAGGTATGGAAGGGTATCAAGCGCATCTTGAGCCGTATAAATTGGAACGATCGGTTGAAGTCCAGTTCTAGCTCGCTTTCTGTTCTTACGCTCCACTTCCATTTCTTGAATATGGCCACTATCTGGAAGCATAATTGAGCATAATTTAGTCGTTTCAGTAGTAGCCCAAATACGACCCTTGAACCCTGCCTTGATCAATTTAGGGAGCATTCCTGAGTGATCAATATGAGCATGGGTCAAAATAACGGCGTCAAGGCTTGCAGGATCATAAGGGAACTTGCTGTAATTCAATTCTTTCAGTGCCTTGGAGCCCTGAAACATTCCGCAATCTATTAGAATGCGTGATTCACCAGTTTCGACCAGAAAAGATGATCCAGTGACCTCTTGTGCTGCTCCGAAAAAGCTAATTTTCATTAAACAATCCTCCAAAAATAGCCTATGAATATTTTTATACTCTTATCCTTGTATTCTATTATATAGATGCTATTTTACCCGTTTAATAAATTATTAGCAACAAAGCGCTGATAAACCCTATCTATTATTATTAAAGTTCAATAAATTTAAGTTTAACCGCTTTAAGTGCTGCTTGTGTACGATCTTCAACGGCTAATTTCCGATAAATACTGGATAAGTGATTTTTTACAGTCTTTTCACTAATGAATAAGGCAGTTCCTATCTCTCGATTAGAGGACCCCCTTACAACATAACGTAGGATTTCCATTTCACGATCACTTAGGCCACAAGTATTTTTCAAAGGACTTGGATGAGTCAATTGGTTCAGCAATTTGCCTGTAACGGATGGTGATAAGATGGGTTCACCCGCATACACCTTGTGAATGGATTGTATTAGTGTTTTTGAGTCAACATCTTTCAGTAAATATCCTGCCACTCCAATTTGAAGAACCTGAAAGACCTTTTCATCAGAATCATCCACCGTTAAGACAAGAATACCGATTTTTGGGCATTCACGCCGAATGACACGACCTGCTTCTAAGCCATTAACTCCAGGCATATTGAGATCCATGAGCAATATATCAAACGTCATATTTCGTGCGGCATTGATGGCGCCTTGTCCGTCTCCTACTTCTGCAACCACTTCAATTCCATCTTCAAATTCTAAAATTCTACGGAGTCCCTCTCTTATGAGTGGGTGATCATCCGCAATCACGATTCGAATCACGTTTTCGTTCCTCCCTCATATCTTGATGGAATTGAAAGTTCAATCGTAGTCCCCTTCCCTAAAATTGATTCAATACTGAAATGTCCCGAGAACATTTCTACTCGTTCACGCATTCCTAGCAGCCCGAAATGCTCCCCTGGAGTGGTCAACGCAAAGCTCACTTCAAAGCCTTTACCATAGTCTCGAATTCTGGCAATTGTCCAATCCTGTTGATATATTAAAGTAATGTCAACTTTTGTCGAGTGAGCATGTTTGGCAACATTGGTCATTCCCTCTTGGACTAAACGAAAAAGAGCGACCTCTAAAGCAGGCAAAAGCCTTATTTCTCGGCCTTCAATAATAAAGTTACATATAATACCATAGGTCTCTTGAAAATTAGTGAGGTATTTAGATATGGCAGGCACAATCCCTAAATCATCCAGCGCCATCGGACGAAGATCGAATATAATCCTTCGAATATCTTGTAGATTAGATCGTACGAGATTTTTAAGGTCGATGAGTTCCGCTTTAACCCGGGTAGGATCATATTCAAGTAACTTCTCTGCTATTTCCAAACGCAAGACAATGTTGGCGAGTGTTTGAGCAGGACCGTCATGTATCTCCCTCGCCACTCGCCTTCGTTCTTCTTCTTGTGCTCTAATAACTCGTAAGCCCATTTCTATTTTTTGTTCGTGGTTCTGTGTTTGCAATGAATCCGCGATTCCGCCCTGCAATAAGCTAATGGCCATACTCACTTGTGTCATAAGATTCTGGGCCCGTACAACCGTTGCTTTCATCTGGCGCAAAGATCGATCAAGGTCGTCTCTGCGTTTACGTAATTGTATTTCTTTTGCTTGCAAGAGTTGTAGATTAACCTGAGCATCTTTTGCTTGTGAGTAGGTTTCGAACATCTCATCTTGGGTGTATTTTTGATGCCCTCTATTGACTTCCATAAGTCTCTGACGCATGAGTCGAACTACTTTTTCTTGTTGATTAACTTGTAAAATAATCTCCGAAATATCTGATTTATGCTGAGCGAGTTCAATCGTCAGTCTGAGCGTCTCAGTTCGGGATGTTTCAGCGATAACAAAGATTTCCTCCTTGCCTGATTCGATGGCAGCCAAGGTAGCTTTCATGATTTCTCCCAACTGGTCCGACACAAATATTCCTCATTTCGATGTCTTGGTTAATTTTCTACGTTCCCCTCTCTGTTTAATTCGACAAAGAAATAATATTTCCTACTACGCTTATATAAATATTACATAATATTACACGTTCCTACATTTCGTACCTAAACGCTGTATTTGTCTAATTCCTCTTTCTAATCTGCGAGGAAACATAAGATCAGTTGAACTACATTCGTAGACCTTCCAGCCTTCCTTATTAAGGTCATCCACTGGACAAGGCTGCTCGGGGTTTTTAATCCATATTAAGATATCTTCCACTTGCGCTAGAAATTGTTCACCTTTTAATTTGAAATTCCAACAGATAGGGACGCTTGGAAAGAAGTTAGTTAGAACCTGTTTAAGACGATCTGCGATCTCAGGGACTTGAGATTTACGTAGAATTCCATAGGTTTTAGTTAGACTTGGAGCAACGGCTGTAGAATCAACAAACGTTAAAGGTGTCCCAGTGGACGGTATAATGAATTCACAGTTCTGGTCATTCACCGATGGTTTTATATTATCAGCACAACATTCTTCAGAACTATTCATAGCATCAATTTCTGTCTTCACAAGAGTATTCTTTTTAGAAATATCCATGGTTGACAAGTTTTGTTGATTTTGGGTATCGAGCGCCAGCCTCATGCCTTCACGGATCATGTTTTTCATAGTCTCTTGAAATGTAGGAAAGTTATTAATGACCCTTGAGTCCGGAAGTTGCTGTTCGAGGAGTTGTTTAAGTCCATCTTCTAAATATTCTGATGGAAATATAGAGATCCCTTGTAATATATTCGTAATTTTCGAGACAATTTGACAGCCATTTTGAAACTCTACCTCTGAATCAGCCCCAGTTAATAAGCACACTGTAAATAATTTTTCTGTGATTTCATCGACCCACTCTTCAATTCTAGGATCATCATGAAAATATGCTTCCATGGTTAGCCACCTCCATATTATATATCTGTTGATAGCTATGCTTGTATCGTCGGAGGTATGAATACCCCAGGTAAATAACACGATGAACCATGTAGCATTGCACAATAAAAACTCCTCGGATCAATTAAGTTCCGAGGAGTTTTTATTGTTTTTAAAACCGTGAGTTCTTAGCGTGCGCGGAAGACTTTGAGATACGAATCTGCATAAATGCTCTGGTTGAGCAAGATTTCGCATGTCGCAGCAGCATCCACAAGGGCATCGTCATTGGCATCCATAATCGCAGCATCAAGGCCTGATGCTATGGCCATGGCAAGGAATGTACGATTGATTAAATTCCGATCCGGTGATTTTTGTGACACATTTGATAAACCAAGAACCGTACGTGGTGCTGGGTTTGCCAACATTTTTATTTGACGTAGGGACTCTAAAACTTCAGGGCAATGATCTTGAGCAACGTTGACTGGGAGAATAAGTGGATCAAGGAAGAGGTCCTCCATCGGTAGACCGTATTCATCGGCAGCTGCGACTAATTCCATGGCAAAAGCCACTCTGTTCTCAGCGTTCTTAGGAATTCCCTTCTTGTCCATGGTTAAACCAATGATCCCTGCGTTATATTGAATGGCCATTGGAAAAACCCGCTCAATTTTTGATTGTTCTGCTGGGCAGGAGTTAATAATTGCCGGGCGCTTACATAGTTTTAATCCTGCTTCAATAGCATCATAGTTTGTTGAGTCTAAAACAAGGGGTAATTCAGAGACTTCTTGAACGACCTTGACCATCCATTCATAGGCTGCTGCACGCTCTTCTTTAGGGATAGCAGGGCCGGAATTCAAGTCAAGGTAGTGAGCCCCTCCTTCTTCTTGCTTAACAGCCCAATATTGTAACGGCTTAGGATCTTTATTACGAAGTCCATCTCCAATATCAGTAAACATCCCGTTAATACGCTCGCCAAATATAAGCATTCGGTCACAACCTTTCATAATTTATCATATATAACTTATGGACTTAGTCCGATGATCTTGATGAGTCTTATTTGTCCATCATTTCGGCAATGTGCTTTTGAACTAAGGCTGCTGCTTTGGGGTTACGCATTACGAGAATACTCGCTCCGACTTCGAGCACGCCAGAAGCTGTGACAGCTTCCCAAAGCACGCTACGGTCTTCGAGATCTCCCCAGCCAGGAAACTCTTCTTCAGAGGCATGAGCTTCTTTACAACGATTGGCTTCGTAACCAACGGTACAAATAATAGGCATGGAGAGCATTCTATCCCCAGCCAAGGCTCCAAGGCGTGCTCGCTCCATAATAGAATA
>DHWG01000009.1:6754-38520 GCA_002413075.1 Desulfosporosinus sp. UBA5188
CGTGCTCGCTCCATAATAGAATAGACATATTCTATGCCGAATCCAAGCCCCGCAACAGTTGGGTCAATAATAATCTTGTTTAAGGGTAAGCCCATCTCGTTGATCAAAATATTGAGCTGTTTACAGATGTTAATATCAAGGGGTGAGCGCGCAATCAATGTGTGTTTGTGAACCATTGCCGCGGCAGCCATTGACTTATAGTCATTTTGTTCTGCAACACCGATCAGGAGGTTTTCTCCTGCAGCAGCTTCTGCGACAGCTGTTATTACAGCATTATTTTTCTCAGGATCTGAGCATCCTTCGACGATTAGTGGCACTCCAACGGCAGCTAAGACTTCTTTGACGATACGAGCACAGTCTTCAGGTGAACGGTTTTCACCTTCGGGGTCTGCTCCGTCAAATTTTAAGTAGATGAGGTCCGCGTTAAACTCTTCTACGCATTTTTTAGCCCAAGCTGCAGGGTTATTGATGGCATCTCCAATTTGCTTAGTGATTGTTTCGCTCCATTCAGGAACAATATCTGTTACCTCCATGGCAATCACAGCACGGTTAGTGATTTGATTTTCAAAGTGGAGAAAAGGTAAGCCACTATCTCCCCCAACGGTCACTGTTGTCGTTCTTGTTCCTCCTTGTTCAGAAGTCGCACCCAGAACTACCTCTCCAACTTTACTGGAATATCTTTCTTTTACTAATGCTACGGACATGAACTTCGCTCCTTTCTAGTTAAAGATTCCGACATGGTTCAAAATGCTTTCTACAGCCTTGACCGAGACGGAATCATCAGGCAAATCGAATAATGGTTTACCTGCCAAGTCATATTCCACGACCATAGGATCTAAAGGTATATCTCCAATCAATGTCAGCCCTGTTCGTCCAATTTCTTCCTTCAAGGACTCCATACTACCCTCAGTGCTCTTGGTTACAATTAGATATATGGACTCAACCGGTGACTTAAGTCCGCGAATGAGATCATGTACCCGGCCTGCTGAGCGGATGCCTCGTGCGGAAGAATCACTGATTACGAACATACAATCGATGTGGGGAATGGTACGTCGGCTAATGTGTTCCAGACCAGCTTCAGAATCCACGGCAACATAGTCATAGTTTTCTCCAATGTTCTCAAGATACTTGCGCAAAAGATCATTGGGATAACAGTAACATCCTGCCCCTTGTGGCCCGCCCATGACGAGAAGATCGATATCTTTCGTCTCTACAAGCGACTGCTGAAGTTTATACTCAATAAAGATATTCTTAGGCATTCCAGCAGGGATCGCTTTGGGGTCTTTGGATTGTTCAAGCAACTCTGAAATAGTCGCGGTAACCGTTAATCCCAGAGCTTCACCGAGATTTGCGTTAGGATCTGCGTCAACAGCTAGAACGGAAATGTCTTTCTTTTGATGAACCATATGCCTTAGTAATAAAGCTGTGAATGTGGTTTTTCCTACTCCACCTTTACCAGCAACAGCTATATATTTTGCCTTTGCCATAAGATGACCTCCACTTATATCGTTATTGACAAGATGGAAATAGGGATAAATCGGTGTGGGGCAAAAACAACGCCGATACATACTCATCCATAAATGTCGGTCCAACTGAGAGTTCAACATAGGTCATTTTTCGTCCCAGCTCTTCAGCTTCTCGCCAGGCATTCTGTGAAAGTAAGGCCAGACGTGCTCCCTTAACTGATGCATTCCCAATGAATTCAAATCGTTCAACTTCTAGATCTGGAAGTAGTCCAATTTGAATAGAATCATCAACATTAAGGTAATTACCAAATCCCCCCGCAATGATAACCTTACTGATCATTTCAATATCCACTGAGACCATATTCAGCAAGGTTCGGATACCTGCGTAGACTGATCCTTTGGCGCGAATAATATTTTTGACATCATTTTCGGTGATGACCACGTCTTTTTCTCCACCGGCTTGATGAGCCCATGCTAGGACGAACTCTTTGTCATCGCCTTTAATTCTTAGCCGATCAGAGCCTGTGTGATGCTCCAGTTGGAAATTTCCAGCACGATCGATAATTCCTGCACCGAGCAGCTTGGCCACACAATCCACAAGACCTGAACCGCATATTCCAACCGGCAAGCTGTTGCTAACAACCTTGAGGGATACATCCAAGGTCTCTGGATCAATGATGACCCGTTCAATCGCCCCTGGCATGGCTCTCATTCCAAAGGTTATCCCGCCACCTTCAAAGCTAGGTCCGGCAGAACAAGCGCACGCAACGAGCCAGTCTTGGTTTCCGAGGACAATTTCACCGTTCGTTCCAATGTCAATGAAGAGCATAATGTCTTCTCCATTAGCCAGATCGGTTACTAGGGTTCCAGCGACAATATCCCCACCAACATAACTTGCTACCGACGGATAACAATGTACCAAAGCCTCCGGTATCATATGCAGGCCGATTTCGCGAGCAGGAACAGAGGGAACGCTTGTCATAGTGGGAATATAGGGTTCTAAACGAATATAGCGCGGATCCACACCCAAGAACAGTTGTGTCATTGTGGTATTACCAGCCACCATTGCACACGAGATATTGTCACTGGTCAAAGCTTGACGAGCTAATATCTTGTCAATAAGTTCATTGATGGTTCTAATGACCGTGTCCTGAATCTCTATTAAGTGCTCCGCATTTTCTACCGCATACACGATCCGTGAAATAACATCGTCACCGTATTTCGCCTGTTTATTGTAGGATCCCTGTTGATCTTCAATTTCCCCAGTTAAGAGATTGATAAGGTATACAACCACAGTCGTGGTGCCAATATCAATGGCAAATCCAAAGGGTGACTGGTCATTCTCCGGTTCTATGTGAGTGACGGTTAACCCTAAGTCGGTATCTGTTAAAGTGACCGACACATCCCATTTAGCTTTGCGAAGTGCCTCGGGCAGGTTCTTCAGGATAGATAAGGGTATATGAATGGGCTTGTCTCCAGATTTTAGAACACGCCGAAGTTCCAGGTGCAGACGGGCCCAATCACTCGTGTTAGTCGTTAAGGTCGGCGTCGAAGGAGTAATTCTCTGTTTCGTAGCTAGTGGATGATGCCCGAACTTTTCAAGTAAATCATGTCCGCTTTCTTGTAAGATCCCTTTATGGACATCCCCCATTAACACCTGATGTTCTTGTAGTCTGGACTCCGGCGGCACCTCAATCGTGCAATCTCCAGCCACCATGGTTTGGCAGGCTAGCCGGACGCCTGTGGATATTTGCTCAGCTGTTAAGCTTCCGGTTCCTGTCACTAAGGGATCTCCGCTTATAACTACAACTTTACAAGCACCACAGGTTCCCTTACCACCGCACCCTGATTTAATATATATTTCCGCCTTAGCAGCTGCTTGAAGCAGAGATGTACCGTGATCAGCTTCAATAATGCGGTCCTCGGGCATGAATTTTATTTGAAATTGGGCCATAGTTTCACTCCTCACTACCACGACAGTTGAATACTCAGGAAGTTACTTAGCTAGGGACTTGGAGAAGGAAACAATTCCGCTAGCTTCCCGTGGGCCAACGATCGTCTTCCAACTGGATAGTTCAGCGAGCTTACCAGAGATAACGGCAACATAGCCCGGAACGATCACGTTGCGATGTTTGACTTTGTCAGCAATGCCACAAGCGGCCATCGCTTCAGCGATTTTCTCTGGTTCAAATTTACCTGCCGCATAAGCTGTGAGCAACGATAGTCCGTCGGTATCAATCGCTAGAATATAGCTAGGAATTTTAGAGGTCTCTACTTCGCCTTCAACACTATAGTAAGTTAGTGAGAAGTTCGTCGTAATATAAAACGGAGAATTCTCATTAACATTCCCTACTGATTTCAGGATTGGCTCAACTTGGATTGGTTTCTGAGGGTCAGTATAAATATTTTGTCGTAAAGTCATGAGAGGAAGAACATGAGCTTTAACACTCGTTTTGAAAACCACTGCACTAGCGTATTTGGCAACATAGACAGTCGCCTCCATGATTTCTTCGAGTGGCTCAGTGTTGCTAGTAAAAGCAATAACTGGATAGCCAAAAGGTCGGAATTTCTTCTTGAGGGCTAAACGACGGATATGGGTCAAATTTGCTAAAGTTTCAGGAGTTTTTCTCGAACCTGGATCCAAGACAAATTCCTTATAACCCAAGGCTGTGGCTTTGACAACGAGTTCATCGAGTGCTTCAAGCCCATCTGCCTTGATAATGACAGGAACTGAGTTTTCTTTAGCAAGGTTAACCATTACTTCATAGTTGGCCTCCGTTGCTGATCCAATGAGTGGCTTACGGTCTACCAATGGTGTGAGGGCTGCTTTAACGGCACTAGGATCTTCACTGAGTAAGACTAAGGATTTATCAGTCGCTTTAGCAACAGCTTCGGCAACTTTAGCGAAGGTCGCCGCATCCTTAGAATCATTAACGATGGCTACACCATCTATGGTATATTCAAGTCCGACACGTTCAAACTGTAAGTCTTTAATTTCCTGGAGTTTTACACCTAATTCGTCGTCACTTAAGGTATCAGACACATATATTAGCAAGGTAGTCGGATGATAAAACGTCTTATCATGACGGAAAAGAACCGTTTCATCTCCAAGAATAGAATCTTTACCAAACTTGATGGCTTTAATTGGAGGGGCAGAAGCAGAAGCTAACGCTTCACGAGCAGCCTCCGTTACATGAGGGCAAGTGTCTAAGGCTGCTTTGCCAGAAGACAAAGCCATAGCGAAGGCCAAACAAGTCGGTACGCCGCATTCTCCGCAGTTTTTCTTAGGTAGTTGTTTATAGATTTCTAAACCTGTTAGAGCCATTTTGAAACCCCTTTCGATTTGATTTTTATTCGTAGACAATAAACCAAGGTCCCTGAAGTAGTATGGAATCCTTAGTTTATTGTGAACACGCTGTCTTTACATGAGTGATTCAAGGTCAAAGCAAGGATGTCCATTTTCCTCAAGGAATGGTGTGATTTCCTCAACCGTAGTTCCGACGGACTCATCGGCAATCTTATCGATGAAGTCTGCCCCTAATCCTTCGTCAATGGAGCGTTGAACAAAGTCTTCGCGTAAGAAATCCTTCAACTCTTTAGGCATCCAGACAATGCGTGCAATACCACCATCAGCAGGGATGAATTTCTTACTGAGGAGGTACGTTCTTCCAATTCCCATAAAACCTGGTGTTTGCATTCCTCCACCGCAAGTTCCGGCAAGTGTGGAGAAGTTCATACCACAAGGCGTCATCCCTGAATGTTCACGAGTGGTAATCATGAGACCATTCACTTCAGGAACGATGGCCATGATGGCCTCAAAGCAACCACAAGAGGTCATCGGTCTGTCCATTAAAGTATAGAGATTAACCTCTTCTAAAGTGTTGTTAGAGGCTTTGTACAAGTAGTCATTCGTATTTTGCCACATGCCCTTTAATTCATCAATGGCGGGTCCTTTCGGTATGGGTTGGTTGGGTCCGTTCGGCGTAATCTCGAAGGATGCTCTAGCATCCAACCAGCTTACGGCACCGCACAAGCCAACTCGCTCTGGAGTGACAATACAAACATGGTTCGGTGCAAATGACTGACAAAGTAAGCAAGAGTAAAAAGTGTCTACCGATTCATCCGTTAAGGTCCTCATCCGATCATCACGGGCTCGATATTTCTCTCGAGCTAAAACAAGTCCTTCTTCGACGGCCTTTTGCTCTGTCATAATGGTCACTTGAACACGGTCAACGATGGCTGGGAATTCTTCTTTTAACTTCGCCAGCAAAAGTTCGCCTAAGTGTTTAATTAAGAAGCCGTTGGCTCTAGCTTCTTTGGAAACCCGTACCCAACACAAATCCCTTTGGGCAACGTGCCAAATACCTTCGCCATAGTTGGCAAAGTAATGAATTCGACGTTCTAATACGCCTTCAAAATCCGCCTGCATCTTACGTCCAAAAATGTCAATCTTAATTCCCAAGGGAAGTTTAGCACCCTCTTCGACCGTATCAATTTCAGGTCCTATTACAGTGACCTGACCGTCAACGATTGTCTCAGGCCCGACCATTTGAACAAGTTCAAAAGCCGTCGTCCGTCCGCCACCGAATTCCACATACGTCTCTTTTTTACGAATTGTTTCTCCCTCAAAAGCAGGTCCGAAGTTAATAGGAATAGGAATTTCAACGTTTGTTAATTTAATTCCGCGTATTTCCATCGCCAAGGGGACGATTTTCTCATAATCCGGCTCAGAAATATACCAATCAGGGATTTGATCGTCTTCAGCAAGGGGTTGATCTGTCAGCACAGGGAAGCCCATGAAGATTGCTCCCATTGAGGCAGCTACTTTGACATCATCGCGCTCTCCAAGATGAAGAACGAAGGCACGAATCCGACGACGCTGATAATCACGATGATTTTCGCGTTCTCCAGCTGGAATTCCACCAAATGCCAGACCTGCGCGGAAAGCATAGTTAACAGCATGAATCACCGAGGTAAAGTTTCCTAACGGGAATGCTATATAGTCTACCCCAATTTTAACTTTTTCTTCAAGTAACTGCTCAATGACCTCGTCGCAAAGGAAGATCATAAAACCTTTACCCATTAGATTATCAACCAATTTCTTGGCAGCTTTAGAATCTTTAGCTCGACCGAGAATAACGGCAACACCAGGAATGGTCCAGTCAACCATCTTAATCCCATGTTTCCGAACAATCGGATCACCCAAGAAACCAGTCCAAGGTTTTACTTTAGGATCATCTCCACGGAGATACTTAATTGTCTCAATAATTTCTGCGGCATAAAGCGTTGATTCTCCCCAGAGTCTAGCGTTATCAAAGGTAAGTTCTGTGCGAACTTGAGTACGCATGCGGTTCAGAATAGGAACTAGTTCACCCAGTTTGGTCACCTTTTCGCCTGAAAGACAGGTGATGACGGGGAGTTGGTAAGCGGTATCCGGATAACTGACAAGTTGCTCAGTTCCAAAGTCTTTGATCGCACGATTCAGAAGAATTTCCGCATAGGTCATAGCAATAATAGTGCCATCATAGGCTTTACGTAATAGTTTTTTTGGTTGTTGGGTAGGATCTTTGATTGAACCTTCGTAAATTTGTTCCATCGACATAACTTACTGTTCCTCCTTTCTTACCAACCTTGGGCTAACGTTGTTTCATTTTTCTCCGCTGTCATTTTATGGATACCAAGTTTCCAAGTACGATACTCGAGGGCATCCAAGAGTTTTGTAGCACCAATTAAAGGATCAACTTCAAATATGAAATTTCCACCAAAGACGTCATGCGCAATTTGGGTGGTCACTCCATAGACAAGGTCGCTTCCTTCAACAGGAGGTAATGACCCAACATGGACAGGCAGTCCCATCGTAACAGCCCAAGAACCGATGGAAATAGCTTTTTCATGCATAGCCTCTGGAGCTGAAGCGACAAAAGGAACTTTAGGAACATCAACGCCCAGTTCATTAGCCATAGCGATCGCTAGATCCATGCCGCGACTATTATCAACACATGCTCCCATGTGGAACACAAGTGGCAGTCCAGTTGATAATTGGGGATTAGCTTCTTCCAGTGTTTTAAGGAACGATTTAAGTCCATCTCCAGCATAACCATCAACGGCGGAAGGTGACATCAAACCAAATTTAGCATAAGCACCTGCGGAGCAACCAGTAGCAATGACGAAAACGTCATTTTTCACAAGTTCTTTTAAGACCGCAATGTGGGATTCATCTTGTAAGCGTTTAAGATTGTTGCAACCAGCTAGGAGTGCTACACCTTTGAGTTGTCCGCTCAGGATTGCATCCGTCAACACAGATATAGGCCGGTCAGGACAAACCTTTGCAAAAACTTCTGTTAAGGCTTCTATACTGAAACCAGCAACAACATGGTGACGTTCATTGGGAATGGATATTTTCTTTGGATCCCGATGCTTGTAGGCCTCAATCGCTATACTTATAAGCTTTTTAGCATCAGTCATAGCTGTTGCAGTATTAAAAGCTATGTGTTGAGCTCCAGGGATCTTCATCATAAATTCTGTCGTTACTACCTTGGTATGAAAGCACTCCGCAACCGTTTGTACGGAGGGATAAATACATTGAATATCGACAACCATTGCATCCAAAGCGCCCGTCATGATGGCCATTTCCTGGGATGCCGAAGAGGTTGCTAAATAGACGCCTTCGCGCATAAGCAACTCATTACCAGTACAACAGATACCGACAATATTGATTCCCTCAGCTCCAACTTTCTTAGCGTCCTCTTTCATGGCCCGTGCCGCAGCAACGACCATTTCGCTCAAAACCGGATTATGTCCGTGGACGGCAATGTTCACCATCTTGGGGTTAATTACCCCTAGATTCGCCTCGGAGACAATGGGTTCTGGTATTCCGAACAATACATCACTAATAGTCGTACCGATATATGATCCAGCTAAGTCAGCAAGTGCCGTCTTAAGTCCCCCGAAAATAATATTTACGGGATCACTGTCAACGCCCATAGCTGTTTGAGCAATAATTTCCGTGACTGAGCCATCAATAGCTGTCGGCATTATATTGGTGTGCTGGAATTTCTTTCGTCGTCCTTCGGTAATAAAGCTGTCTAAAAAGGCAATGGGTCGATCTTGATAGCGACCAAAATCTGCATAACCTAACTCCACGACCTCTTTAAGGATTTCCATGTTGTCACGATTTAAGGTGGCGATCCCTAATTTCTCGGCTAGTTTAAGAAGCTTAGCGGGTGATTTAATCTCATAATCCGGGGCCTTTCCTTCTGTTAAGGCATGGGCGGTATGCAAGATATGGCGTGCATGTTCTGAGTGAGATGCCGCACCACCAGCAATGTAGCGAACAAGGTTACGGGAAACAATGGTGTAGGCAGATGCCCCACATATTCCACGACTACCAGGACCCTCTTCTTTTTTAATTCGGCAGGGACCGGCAATACATATTTTACAACATATCCCATTATAGCCAAATGTACACTGCGGTTGTTGAGCAACTACACGGTCGAATACCGATTCTATTTTGCTATCCTCTACCATTTTTAACATTTGCAGGGCGCCTGGGTCTGTCGTGCGTACGTGATTCTTAGGATCGACGACTCGCGGTGCATTAGACGGACGGGCAGTATGTGTTAAATCACGATATCTAGGCATGTGACAACCTCCTCTTTTTTTAAGATAGTCTTCTCACACTCTTCAAGGGTACCAGCGAGAAACGAGTCATCTCCCTTCACCTATAATTTCTTGATAAATGGAATCTAATTGTGCACTTAGAGACCCTGCAGGCAATTCTCCATTGCCTGTAGTAATAGACATTTCCATCAGTTCATCGCTATAAGGAATGATACCAATGAGCTGTTCTTTAGGAAATCGGTCTCTAAGAAAATTTTCGTCTTTAGAATTGCGGACTTTATTGCCAATGACAACGACACGCGGGATACCTAACTCAAGAGCAAGCTTTTGTATAACTTTCACGGTTTGCGCACTGACTTTTGTAGGTTCAGTAACGATAACAAGCACATCGACACCCTGGGCGGTACCCCGAGTGAGTTGTTCAATGCCTGCACCCATATCTAAAATAACAGTATCTTGTTCTCCAAGAATTAGTGAATTCACTAAAGCTTGAAGAAAGCTGTTTTCCTTACAATAACAAGAGGTGCCTCCCCCTTTGATGTTTCCCATGCGAAAGAACCGAAGCGTTCCCATAGGAATGGAATAGTCATCCAAGATATCATCCACATTGGGGTTCAAAGCGTAATAGGTTCCACTCCCCCCCATGCGATCTTCGATCAGTGCTTTCATATCCACAATCGGCTTTAAATCTTCTAGTACATCCTCCGAGATACCCAACAATGTCCCAAGGCTGGCATCAGGATCTGCGTCAACCGCCAAAACGGTGATAGCTTTTTTTGATAGCCAACGAGCTAAGTTTGCAGCAAATGTAGTTTTGCCTACGCCGCCCTTGCCAGAAATTGCAATCTTCAATGAGCCCGCATCCCTTCTGTGTAAATTTATTTGATCTAAATAAATTTAATTTCATTAGATATAGAAATTATTCTGTTTTCAGAGTTTAACCCGCAAATTATTAGAATATTGTCTCCATATACACATTCTAAATGAATAAGTTTTACTTGTCTATGTTTTATATTCGTTATTTAAAGTATAACTCCTGCTTTTTTATGGTTTGTAATATTTTTCACATAGATAATTTTCAATATATCGCAAATATTTGCACAATTTGCTAAGGTTTAAATGGGACTTAGGTATCTAATTAACAACAGTATACCATTAAATATGACTATTGCAAATAGGCGTAGGCATAAATAAAGTTGTTACTCAAAATAAAGGCCAAGGGTGAAACGCAATTCCAAAAGCTCCAGGTCCGACATGAGTCGCAATAACGGCTCCGGCTTCAAACAAACGAACTTCATGCTCTGGAAAGCGAACCTTAAGTTCGTTGAGTAGAGTTTCTCCTTCTTCTGGTATATTGACGTGTATTACACAGATTCTGTAACGTTTTCCCGAAGTTAATGCGCGATTTAATTCATCAAGCACACGTTGCCAGGCCCGGGAACGCGAACGCACTTTATCAAAAACATCAATTTGAGCCTGTGGATTAAAATAAAGAATTGGTTTTATTTGCAGTAAAGTTCCTACTAATGCAGCGGCTCCACCAATTCGTCCGCCTTTTCGTAAGTTTTCAAGAGAATTCACGATGAAATATAGTTCTGTTACTTGTCTTAAGCTTTTGAGCCCCTCCATAATTTGTAAGGCACTCAAACCTTGGTTAGCCCATTCCCCTGCAGCCCAAGCGAGTACACCGAGGCCTAGTGCGGAAGATCTAGAATCAAAGATGTAAATATTAGGGCTGGAAGCTAAGTCTTTTGCCATCTGAGCTGAGTGAAATGTACCGCTTATAGCTGAAGAGATATGAATGCTCACAATATCCCGAACGCCTTCCGAGAGCAAGGATTCATAGGTTTCCAGAAATGCCCCAACGGATGGTTGGGAGGTTGTCGATAAACCTGAGATATGACTTAACTTCTCAAAAAACACAACATTTGAGAGTTCATTTTCAAAAAACGTTTCATCCCCAATATTAACGCTGAGAGGTACGACTCGAATCTGAAATTGTTCAAGGATATCATTTGGTAAATACCCTGTAGAATCCAAAACAATTCCAATTTTTTTCAATTCTCTTCTCTCCCTCTTCCTTTGAAACTTATATGATTGGTAAGTATTGGTGTAATTATATAATAAAATAAAATGTGTAGCAATCTCAATAATTTTACCTCTGACCTCTGGAATTTTACACTTTATGAAAGATTGGAGTTGACAGAATCACAGTCATTTGTTAGAATAATAATCGTTCTTAAATACGGGGCGTGGCGCAGTTTGGTAGCGTGCTTGGTTCGGGACCAAGAGGCCGAGTGTTCGAATCACTTCGCCCCGACCACTGACTTCAAAGGGTTTCCTTAAATGGAAACCCTTTATTTGTTCGACAGATACTCTATTGATAGGCTTTAGCAAGGATTTCAATATCCTGATCACTAAGGGATGCCAGTTCTGGAGGTATTACACGAGCAATGATAAAGGTACCTTTAATGTCCGCCCTAGAAACGGGTTTCTCCGTAAGCTTCTTCATACCATTGTATATAATGACGCATCCAGAACGGTTAATTTGTATCATTTCTAAAAAGCCGTGCACGGTTAATTCCAAAGCTTTGAGGTTATTTGGTAGTTCACAAATGTCTGGAGCCTTCCCGTCTTCGACTAACAGAACTCTGACCCATTTAACCAAAGTCCACACCCCACTTTCTCTGTGAAAAGCCATTCTAAACAACTAGCATAATGCTATGGTATAACATACCGTATTACAAGTTCGTATTTTTGTCTCAGGACAAGGACAAAGCAATGAATCAGAGAGAGCATCAAGCTCTCACTGATTCATTGCTTTGTTTTATTCATTATTTTATACTATTTATTTCAGCCACCCATTCTAGAATTTCAGTTTCACCTTTGCGAAGTTCCAGTTCACTTAATTCTTTTTTGTCCAATTCAGAAAATTGACGGACAATGGCACTTCCTATAATTACTCCGTCACAGTATTCTGCCAAGCAGTGGACTTGTTTAGCCGTTTGAATTCCAAAACCGACACAACGAGGAAGCTGTGTATGCTGCTTTAGCCCGTTAATAAATCCCGTTACTTTAGCGGATATCTCTGCCTCACCGCCTGTAATTCCATTTCGCGAAAGAACATAAATAAATCCCTGAGACCCAATCGATAATTCTAAAAGATCTTCCTCCTGACTTGTCTGAGCGACTATGGGAATAAATGAAAGCTGAGTACCCACTAAACGTTTGGTCTCTGTACGTAAATTTGTCCCTTCTTTCCAGGGTAGATCCGGGAGTATTAAACCGTCAACCCCCGCCTCCACTGCGTCCTTGACGAATTTGCCCCAACCGTAGCGGAGTAATGGATTGAGGTAGCTCATTAGAAGTACTGGTGTTTCGTGCAAGACGCGAAATTCTCGGACAATCTCCAATGTCTTAACTAGGGTCATCCCCCCCTTAAGCGCGCGTTCTCCTGCCGATTGAATTACGGGACCGTCTGCTATAGGGTCACTAAAAGGTACGCCCAATTCTAAGACATCAACGCCATAGTCAGCCAAGCCTTTTAACCGACGCAAGGTGGTTTCCGGTGTAGGGTCCCCCGCCATCAGATACGCGATGAGGCGCGTTTTTCCTTTAGCAGGCTGTGAAAAGATTCTATCGAGCCTTTTACTCATGATACTCTCCCCTTTCCATATACTCTTCTAGAGTTTCAACATCTTTATCACCTCTACCGGAGAGATTCACGACGATCACATGACTTGGACCGTAATGTGGAGCCAGCTTGACGGCATGGGCTATAGCATGAGCACTTTCCAAAGCTGGCAGGATTCCTTCAGTTTGACAGAGGATTTGAGTGGCTCTTACCGCTTCAATGTCGGAAACCCGAACATACTCTGCTCGCCCAATTTCCTTCAAATAACTGTGTTCCGCCCCTACGCCAGGATAATCAAGGCCGGCAGAAACAGAGTGGGTCATCATAATCTGTCCGTCATCATCTTGGAGTAAATAACTATAGGAACCGTGAAGGACCCCTGGGTCACCTAAAGTCAGTGTCGACGCATGTTCGCCAATTGCATCCCCTTTACCACCGGCTTCTACCCCAATTAGTTTAACCCCTTGATCTTCTATAAATGGATAGAAGAAACCTATAGCGTTACTTCCTCCACCAACACAGGCAATGAGGGTATCTGGGAGTCTCCCTAATTCTTTTAAAGCCTGACGACGAGTCTCTTCGCCAATGATCGTTTGAAAATCGCGAACAATAGTGGGATAAGGGTGGGGCCCAGCTGCCGTTCCGAAACAATAAAACGTATCTTCTACGTGGGCGACCCAGTCGCGCATGGCTTCATTGATAGCATCCTTAAGGGTTCGGGACCCGATGGTTACAGAACAAACCTCAGCCCCCAGTAGGCGCATACGTAAAACGTTTAGATGTTGTCTGCGGATATCTTCTTCACCCATATAGATGACACATTTCAAGCCGAACAAGGCACAAGCCGTGGCCGTGGCCACACCATGTTGACCGGCACCCGTCTCCGCAATAATCCTTGATTTACCCATCCGTTTGGCAAGTAAAATTTGGCCAAGGGTATTATTAATTTTATGGGCTCCCGTATGATTAAGGTCTTCCCTCTTTAGATAGATTTCGGCGCCTCCAAGATGCTTACTCAAACGCTCTGCATGATAAAACAAAGAGGGGCGGCCTACATAGTTTTGAAGTAAGTCCTTGAATTCTAACTGGAACGCTTCATCTTTCTGAGCGCTTTCATAGGCTTTAGCCAATTCACGTAAGGCTGGGACTAAAATTTCCGGCACATACGCACCGCCAAAATCACCGAAGCGTCCTGCTGTCCGACCTTCAATCTTCATCACGGGATCAATGCTTGATGTTGTCATAGTGAATCTCTCCTCTTCTTAAGGCCTTAAGTTTTTCGTAAGCTTGCCCAGATTCTAAACTGTAACGCGCCAAATCGATTCCCTCTTGAATGGTTTTTGCGCGTTTGGCTACATAGATGGCTATCCCAGCATTTAAGAGAACAATGTCCCGTTTAGGTCCAACTTCTCCTTGTAAAATACCTTGGGTTAAACGGGCATTTTCCTCCGGGCTACCACCTTTGAGCGCGTCCAAGGAACAACGCTGGAAGCCGTAATCTTCAGGATAAAGCTCAAAGGGTTTGAGAGTGCCTTGATCTACGAGAATTGCTTGCGTTCGTCCTGTCAACGTCACCTCATCCAAGCCATCGTCTCCCACAACGACAAGAGCCCGTTTACAGTCTAGTCGTTTCAGGGCTTCTGCCATTTTGGTCAACAAAACAGGGGAAGAAACCCCCAGCAGTTGGTAAGGCGCAGAAGCGGGATTTAGTAAAGGCCCCAGTAAATTAAATATCGTTCGAATTCCCAACTCCCTGCGAAAAAGTGCAACTTTACCCATTGCCGGATGATACAACGGTGCAAAAAGGAAAGCCATCCCGACTTCTTGTAAACATTGCGTGCTTTCTTCCGGAGTTTGATGGATGGGTACGCCTAGTTGCTCTAAAACATCAGCACTTCCACACTTGCCAGAGGCAAAACGATTCCCGTGTTTAGCGACAGGTACCCCAGCTCCAGCAACGACAAAAGCAGCGGTTGTGGAAATATTAAAAGTCCCTGTACCATCTCCACCGGTGCCGCACGTGTCAACTGCCCCTTCCGGTGCAGTGATTTGCAGACTAATTGCCCGCAAAGCTTTCGCAAAGGTGGCAATCTCTTCTGAACTTTCCCCCTTCATCCGTAAACCGAAGAGCAGTCCCCCAACTTGGGCAGGCGTTAATTCGCCTTCTAAGAGATCGTTCATAACGTCAGCGACAAGTTCTTCCGGTAAGTCTCTTCCAATAGTTAACTGATCTAAGGCTTCGCGTATTCTACTCATCACGAAAACTCCCCTCACTACGATCTTAGTCTCTTGGCTCTAGCCAAGTTTACTTTATTAGTTTTTAGTTGTGGCCATGTCATAAAACGTCTGTAAAATTCTTGATCCATGGGGCGTCATAATACTTTCTGGGTGAAATTGCACTCCATAGAAAGGATATTTACGGTGGCAAAGCCCCATAATCAGTCCGTCTTCAGTGTGAGCAGTTACTTCAAAGTCTGAATTATTCTTTTCAGGATCAAGCATTAGAGAATGATAACGGGCCGCAGCGAAACCTTGTTCTACATCTTGGAATAGACCTTGCCCATTGTGAAAAATCCGAGATGTTTTACCATGCACAATTTCCGGGGCACGAATCACTTGACCACCGAAGGACATGCCCAAAGCCTGATGACCAAGACAAACGCCTAATACGGGAATTATTTGGCCTTTTTGTGCGTTATTCAAAACGCTTTGAATAAGGTTTAAGGTAATTCCAGCATCACTTGGGGTGCCTGGACCCGGAGAAAGGATAATACCATCAGGTTTCTCATCTAATATAGCTTGCACCTCTTGCTCATCATTTCGATAAACATCAACCTCGGCACCCAACTGGCCAAACGCTTGAACGAGATTATAGGTAAACGAATCGTAATTATCAATCACTATCAGCACATTCATCAACCACCTTCATAAGGGCTCTTGCTTTATGCAAGGTTTCCTCGTATTCCCGTTCAGGAACAGAGTCATAAACAATCCCTGCCCCGGCTTGCACCGAGACTTCCTGATCCGTAACCCGCAAAGTCCGGATTGTAATACAAAAATCCACGTCTCCGTTCCAGCGGACAATCCCCAAAGCCCCGCCATAAGACCCCCGTTTTTCAGGTTCAAGGTCTTGAAGTATCTCCATCGCCCTTACCTTGGGTGCGCCACTTAGGGTACCCGCCGGAAAAACGGCTTGCAAGGCAGACAATCCATCGTAGGGTGACTGTAGTTTGCCCTGGACGGTCGATACGAGATGCATCACCTGAGAATATCGCTTAACTTCCCTAAACTGCGTGACACATACACTTCCATAAGCGGCAACCCGACCGATATCGTTGCGGCCCAAGTCAACAAGCATGGAATGCTCCGCATTTTCTTTAGGGTCTTTGAGTAATTCTTCTTCCAGGTCCCTATCCTCCAGGTCTGTCCGTCCTCTCGGTCGGGTACCCGCAATCGGCCTTGTACTGATGATTGAACCGACAGAAGAAAGGAGCAGTTCTGGCGAGCTACCAACCAAAGTTTCGTTTTTTCCTTTTAGACAAAAAAGATAAGGCGAAGGATTTTCGACACGTAGTCGCTGGTATAATTGCCATGGGGATAAGGAAATACGCCGTGTAAATTTCTGTGAATATACCGCTTGAAACACTTCGCCGGATCGGATGAATTCCTTTATTTGCTGAACTCTTGCTATAAACGAAGGTTTAGCCATATTGCTTTCCCAGGTGCTTCGTTCTCCAGTAGTGTGGTGTTTAGGCGTATCCTTTTCGAAATGCTTTAAGTTTAGTCTTTGGTTTTGAAACAGAGCATTTAGAGAATTTTTCCAAACCTGAAATTGCAAGGATGCTTCTTGTTGCCCTTCACCTAGCACTTCGAGCACAATTTTGTGTGTTTGTGGCAAGAAGATAACATTCACAGGGCAATTGCGGAAAAAATAATTAGGTTGAGCGGCACTCTTTGAAGGACGTTGCCAGAGAAGTCCCCACTCATAGTCGAAATGGCCGAAGATTCCACTTTCCAAAGTATAATCTTCATGAAGTCCATCGGCTGATAAAACCTGAAGCTGATCATTAAAGGCCTTCATGTAGGCCCGCAGATCTTCAAGGGGGTCTTTTTGTACTGTAAACGAGTTGCTTACTGTCCAACCGTTACCGAATCCCATATAAGTTCGTTCGGTTTCCCCTTCATTTCCTTCCAATAAGACGGTACAAGGCGTATTTAAACTCTGCCCCTGTTGCACTAATTGTGGAATCATCATTCCTTTAAAAAATGTGTTGTCCCTGAATGACCAGGTTTTGTGCATTGCCCACATAACTTCCTTCACCTGCCTTCTTTAGCTTTATGAATAAATAATTTAATTAAATCTGGTTGTTTATTCCCCATGCGCTCTACTCCGGAACTGACATCGACGGCATAAGGTTTCACAGCTTGAATAGCACGTTGTACATTTTCCGGGGTTAGCCCTCCTGCTAAAATAAGTGGAATATCAAAACTTCGGATGTGGTTAAATAACTTTTGAAGATCTGAATTATCCCATGGAAGTGGAGATCCGGTTCCCCCTAGCTGCCCCTGATATGACGCGTCCACCAAAATACCCTGAACTTTTCCGGCCCATTCTTCAAGTGTGCGTTGAAGTTTCAATTCATCTAAGTTAACATCATCGTCAACAGAAATATTAATGGCTTTGATGCAAGGGACATCGATCGTTTGATAGTCCTCAAGTTCTTCAGTTCCGTGGAGCTGAATAGCGGTTAAATGACATTTCCTGACGATCTCACCAACAGTGGTTGGATCCTGGTTAACAAAAACACCGATGCGCGTGATGAAAGGAGGAATATTTAAGGATATTTCTAGAGCCTGCTCTGGTCGTATTGTGCGTTTACTTTGGGGTACAAAGATAAAGCCTATAGCGTCGGCTCCTGCGTCAATCGCCCAGTGGGCCTCTTCCAAAGATCGAATCCCGCAGATCTTAACTTGCGTCATGTGAACGCCTCCTATTGAAACTGCGTTGGCCCTCGTCCTTAAAACGGGCAATATGGGCGGAAGGGTCATGACTACGAAGACAAGATTCTCCCACCAAAACTGCGTTCACACCAGCAGAGGCCAGGCATTCCACATCATCTGAAGTTTTAATCCCACTTTCACTGACAACAATACATTCCTTTGGGATCCAATGACAAAGTTCCAGTGTTTTTTCCAGCCTTACTTTAAAGGTTCTTAAATCTCGATTATTGATTCCGATGGTTTTAGCGCCACTGGTCAAAGCACTATCTACTTCTGCACGGTCACGACATTCGACGAGTGTCTCTAAGCCCAGTTCCTTTGCCAAAGACAAAAGTTTCTTCAGTAATTCTGTGTCAAGGAGAGACATGATGAGGAGTACAGCATCTGCGCCGTGTAGGCGACTTTCTACGAGCTGATACTCTGACCAGAGAAAGTCTTTTCGAAGAATTGGCAAGTTTGTTATCGCTCGGACTTGTTTAAGGTCCCCTAGACTTCCGCAAAAAAAGTCTTCCTCAGTCAGCACAGAGACAACGCCCGCTCCACCGTCTTGATAAGCTTGGACTAAGTCAGTTAAGGAAAGGTTCCATGGAATGGGGCCAAGGCTAGGTGAAGCGCGCTTAACTTCTGCTATAACATCGAAGTCTTCCGTAGACAGTGACCAACCGGGCCGGGGTATATTGGGTAATAACTCCAGCTTACGGTAGAGTTGATCTAACGGACAATGATCCTGAGCCAGTTCAAGTTTACACTTGCGTTTTATAATAATGGAATCCAGGATATGTGTTTCCATACTAAACGTCCTCCTCTTTTTGGGACATAAAAAAAGCCCTCTATCCTCTAAAAGGACAGAAAACATTCTGTGGTACCACCTTGCTTTGCCTGAGACTGTCTTTATCTTCTTAATAAAACGAACTTCTTTCATTTCAACAGAAGTGACAAATCTCAAACCCTCTAATCGGATGCGGAGAAATCTTTTCCTCGATATCCGTGTTTCTGTAACGGGAAACACCCGGTATCACCTAGTTGCCTTACGCTTTCGGATCACAACTCAAAGAGCCATTCAGTCAAGTAAATTGTATCAGACTCTCACCTTCTCTGACTCGCTAAAACATTTCAATTTGACTTACTATTTCTTATCATCGTCTGTTAGTTTTATTTACTTATTCACATTATAGTCTTAATGCCCACTTTTGTCAACTTGAAAAAGTCTGAACAGGGTCTAACAAGTTTTCAGTGAAAGCAACGCCTTAGTAATTCTAGAGTTTGATTTTGGGCTAAAATCCATGATAAAATAATATAATAAATATTTGCGAACTGATTAAGGAGTTCTGCCTAATGCTAAAAGGTAAAAAGACATCAATACGTCCTATCGAAGAAGATGATATTGATACAATGTATCAATGGTATAATGATCAAGAAGTAAATTTATGGTCCAGTGGGGCATGGCCCATCAATACGCTGCAAAGCAAAGATCAACTTGCAATTAGGTTTCTTGACGGTTCACCAGATACTTACCGTTATGCTATTTTGGATGAAAACGAATTTCTCATCGGAACTATAGGCTTTAAAGAAGTCAATATCCCAGCACGATCGGCCACGCTCTTCGTAGTTATTGGAAATAAAACGTATTGGGATAAAGGCTATGGTACAGATGCCTTAATCGCTTTTACGCGTTTCCTTTTTACCCAGTGGAATTTTCATAGGATTTCCCTCGATACTTGGGATGGAAATCTTCGAGCTATTAAGGTTTATGAGAAAGTAGGTTTCAAGGTGGAAGGTCGTCAGCGTGAAGCACGTTTTGTGTTAGGAAACTATCACGACGCCATTCTCATGGGTGTCTTACGGGAAGAATTCTTCTCCTTACATGGCAAATGTTAGGGTTGCTAAAATCTAAGGTCTGGAGTAAACTAGAATAAATTTAATATATCATTATATTCCTCTGGGGTTGGGTGAAATTCCCTACCGGCGGTAAAGCCCGCGAGCCTTATGGCAGACCCGGTGACATTCCGGGGCCGACAGTAAAGTCTGGATGAGAAGAGGAACAGGTAGAATAAGCGTATCTGCGCTTTATTTGAGCTGTGACCTTCTAAACCAAACACCTAGAGAAAACTTAGGTGTTTTTTTAATTTTTAATTCTATGGGGTGCCGTTGATTAAACGACTCAGTAAGTTTTCTTTATGCTTTTACGGTTTTTGGGAGACGCTAAGTGTAAGAAAGGATTTTGTATGCAATCTTCAAGTCCTCCAAATTCAAAGGATCAAAAGTTCATGAAAAGAGCCTTGGATTTAGCCGTCAAGGCCATGGGGAGAACCAGTCCTAATCCTCTAGTCGGCTGTGTGATTGTCAAAGATGAACAGGTCGTCGGTGAAGGCTATCACCTTCAAGCAGGCACGCCTCACGCTGAGGTCCATGCTCTCGCGTCTGCGGGAGAGAAAGCTCGTGACGCTACCGCTTATGTTACCTTAGAACCATGTTCTCATTTCGGACGAACACCACCTTGCGCTGAAGCCTTAATCGGAGCTGGGATTATACGAGTCGTCGTCGCAATGAAAGATCCCAACCCGTTGGTCTCTGGACGTGGAATTGCTCGTTTACGGGAAGCCGGAATTCAGGTTGACGTGGGTCTCATGTTTTCGGAAGCGTCTATTATTAATGAAGTGTTTGTTAAAGCGATCACGACAGGTTTACCCTTTGTCGTTTACAAAACAGCGATGACCCTAGATGGTAAAATCGCCACTGAGACCGGGGATTCGCGCTGGGTTAGTACGGAGGTCTCACGGCAATATGTTCATAAGCTCCGTGATCGATACGACGTTATTCTGGTGGGAAGTGAAACTGTCATGCTAGATGACCCAGCGCTCACCTGCCGTCTTCCCAGCGGACGAGACCCGGTTAGACTCATCATCGATGGTCAATTACGTCTTGCCGAAAATGCTCAAGTACTTACCGCCTCAGTTCACAACCCGTGTATTATTGTTACAACTCAAGCTGCCTCTCAAGAGAAAATAGACCGTCTGAAACTTCTCGTAGGGGTTGAAGTGTGGCAATATAAAACACTTAGGCATGTTCCACTGGAAAAACTGTTGCGTGATCTTGTCCGTCGCAGTTGGACTAGTGTGCTACTGGAAGGCGGTGGTAGACTGGCAGGAACGCTCATTCAAGATCAGCTGGTTGACAAAATTGAGTTCTTCATTGCCCCCAAACTAGTTGGGGGAATGGGACCTTCTCCCCTTTCCGGTTTACATATTCAGTGTATGGCGGAGGCTATAACTCTCCAAGATCTTCACATTGATATGTATTCGGGCGATCTACATGTGACTGGTTATCTACATCAAAAGGGTTGTGACAACCCTAACGAACCTATAACAGAGATGCCTTAGGCCTATGTAACCATATAACAAGTCAAAGATACTATGGATATTTTGCGTCAGACTATGCGGTCGGTTAACCTCATAGTGCCTCAGAGAGGAGATACCTGTGTTTACTGGAATTGTAGAAGAACTGGGAGTCGTCCGTGCCCTTCGTCTTCTGCCAGAATCTGGGCAGCTTACAGTCGAAGGGATAAAAGTGCTGAATGGAACCCAAATCGGAGATAGCATTGCCATCAACGGTGTTTGCCTAACCGTGCTTAGAAAAAGCGAGCACGAATTTACGGTGGATGTAATGGCGGAAACGTTAGCAAAAACAAATCTCGAGTGGCTTAAAAGTGGTAGTCGTGTTAATTTAGAGCGAGCGTTACAGCTACAAACCCGTTTAGGTGGGCATCTGGTGAGCGGACACGTAGATGGTGTTGGTGAAATTCGCAGGATTACTTCTTGGGGCATTGCTCAAGTTTACGAGATCAGCGCCCCCCCTGCCCTTCTCGCCTTTATGTTGCCAAAAGGATCAATTGCCATTGACGGGATTTCACTAACAATCATCGATGTGGCATCCGACTATTTTACAGTATCACTTATTCCACACACCTTTGAGCAAACGACGCTGGGATTAAAGGGGATTGGAACAAGCGTCAACTTAGAGACAGACCTAATTGGTAAGTATGTTGCTCGTTTTATGGGGATGAACAAAGCCTCAAGTAACAACAAACCTGATCTTTCTCTTGGTTTTTTAGCAGAACACGGATTTATCTAACTAATCTAATCCTAATCTTAATCTAATCGATTAATTTCGGATCAATTTAGAATTAAAGGAGTGTATGATATGTCATTTAACACCGTTGAAGAAGCCTTGGAAGACATACGACAAGGTAAAATGATTGTTATGGTGGATGATGAGGATCGCGAGAACGAAGGCGATTTGGTGATGGCCGCAGAGATGGCAACCCCCCAAGCCATCAATTTTATGGCAACCTATGGACGGGGGCTCATTTGTGCACCGCTGACGCGAGACAGGATTCACGCCTTGCAACTCGAGCCGATGGTGACCAATAATACGGATCCTCATGAGACAGGATTTACTGTCAGTGTTGATTCTGTGGAAAGCACAACGGGTATATCTGCCTTTGAACGTGCTCAAACAGTGAAAATCCTAGCTGACCCTAACAGTAAGCCAACTGATCTACACCGGCCTGGACACATCTTCCCTCTTCTAGCCAGAGAAGGTGGCGTTCTAGTACGTGCAGGACACACGGAAGGTTCAGTCGATTTAGCACGTCTGGCTGGTCTTCAACCAGCAGGCCTCATATGTGAGATCATGAATGAAGACGGAACCATGGCAAGAGTACCTGACTTATTTCATTTTGTCAAAAAGCATAACCTTAAATTCATCACTCTTAAAGATCTTATTGCCTATCGTCGCCTATCGGAGAAACTAATAGAAAGGGTGGCCGATATCAATCTACCCACTGAATATGGAGATTTCCGTGGGTATGGTTATCTCAGCATTCTCGATCAAAAAGAACATCTAGCCTTAGTGAAAGGGACCGTTGATGATGGTGCACCAGTACTTGTTCGAGTCCACTCCGAATGTCTGACTGGAGATGTCTTCCATTCTCTGCGTTGTGACTGCGGAGATCAACTCGCCGCGGCACTGGAGGAAATCGAACGAGAAGGACGCGGTGTCTTACTTTACATGCGTCAGGAAGGCCGTGGAATTGGATTATTAAATAAACTGAAGGCGTATAAACTTCAGGAAGAAGGCAAGGACACGGTAGAGGCAAATCTTGCCTTAGGATTTCCTGAAGACTTACGTGACTACGGTGTAGGCGCCCAGATTTTAGCGGACCTCGGAATTTCTAAAGTTCGTTTAATGACCAATAATCCGCGCAAAATCGTGGGTCTCGAAGGGTATGGCTTAAAAGTTGTGGAACGTATTCCTATTGAGATACCACCTAAACCAGAAAATTCAGCCTATCTATGTACGAAAAAAGAAAAAATGGGACATATTTTGACAGCAATTCATTAACGATACGATTGATCAATACAACACGAGGAACGAAAGGGTGTATGACTTTGAAAACTTATGAAGGAAATCTGCTGGCTCAAGGACTTAAGGTTGGTATTATTGCTGCACGTTTTAATGAATTTATTACCAGCAAATTAGTGGGGGGTGCCATTGATGCACTTCTCCGACATGGGGTTCTTGAAGATGATATTGAACTAGCTTGGGTCCCAGGAGCCTTCGAAATTCCTCTCGTAGCTCAAAAGATGGCAACCTCGAAGCGATATGACGCTGTCGTTTGCCTTGGTGCTGTTATTCGCGGGGCTACGCCTCATTTTGATCTAGTGAGTAATGAAGTGACGAAAGGAATTTCACACGTAGGCTTACAAACTGGAGTTCCCATAATTTTCGGGGTATTAGCGACCGATAGTATTGAACAAGCGATCGAACGTGCTGGAACAAAAGCAGGAAATAAAGGCTTTGACGCTGCTATGACCGCGATTGAAACCGCGAACTTGCTTAAATCCTTTTAGTGCAAAAATTAAAAAACTTACTTCAGGTGGAATTTCAAACCCCACCTGAAGTAAGTTGAATAGATCACGCATTAATGTACGATACCTTGTTTCACCCTGCTAATTGACGGGACCTATATTGTAATGTTTTCCGCTTAATTCTTTGAATCGCGTTGTCTAGAGACTTAGGAGGAAGCCCAAGACGTTGAGAAACTTCTCGCTGTTTGAATCCTAGTATGAAATAATGTTCAAAAACCAGCCGTTCAAGACTGGACAGATCCTGATTTAAGCTATGAATCATGGATCGGGCTTCATCATTGGCAATAACCATTGTCGCTGGATCCTCTGTGCTTGCTAAAAGAGTCATAAAACTTGTTTGCTCTGACTCCGAGATGACATTGTTAAGGGAATAAGCGTCATTTAAGTTAACGTGTTTTTGGCGAGTATATTTTCTTAAGCTATCAATAAGTTTACGTTTAATGACCATTCTTAAAAAATGAAGAAACGGAATGTCTAAGTTTGTGTCATAAGACAAAACGGCTCTATAAATAGCAATTCTCCCTTCTTGTATTAGGTCATCGTAATCTGCGCGAGGTAAAAAATATTTACAAGCGATCATCCGAACTTCAGGTTCATAGTGCTGAATAATACCGTTTAAGGCCTCATCATTTCCTGAGCGCGCTGCTTCTAGCATGGCTGTTTCCTTGCCTAAAGAACTTATGTTGGAAGTAATGGCACTCAACTCCTCGTCAAAAAATAGACACAATCATATCTCTGAGTTTATTAAAAATTATGCCTTCTGACAAGACTTTTTTTGTGGGTAATTATCCATATTCTCTCATCAGTTATGAGGAGGGTACCAATGCTTTCGTTTTCTAGTTTTATCTTTTCATGTCGAATGCGCCTATTAATCGTCCTAAAACATAAACTTGTGCTCCTATTGAGCCTTGTGTTTATCATCGCAATGTTAGTTTGGGGGCCAACAGTCTATCAAGAAAGTTGGCTTGATCCTTTCACAACACTCAATGTCCCCAATCGGGACCTTCATCCTCGTGCGATTAATAAGATCGGAATGATTAACTCCGAGGATCCATTTCATCCTTCATATTATACTAGTGAAGGAAAAATTCTGGAATTGATGCACAACTTACAACGTTCAACGGCTCTTTCACCCTCAGAAAAAGCTTTACTTTCCCTAGAGAATCAAAAGGTAACGTATTTCACTTTACATAGGGAACCTTCGATCTATCATGTAGAAGAGGATCTTGCTTTGCAATACTATCCAGATAAGGGCATTGTGCGTTTTGGTCAACAACTCTTTCAAATTAATGAGGCTTCAATTTATACATTTACCCAAATTTCTAGGGAGATGACCTCCGGATGGTGGAAATAAAGAACCGAGAACAATTGAAAATTATTCTCGGTTCTTTATATTAAGTTTATTCTTAAGCTATTCCACCATTAGAATTAATCAACTTGCTAACCTTACTATGGGCATTGTTCGCTTCGTTGGATAAGCGTAAATAAATACTTCTTAGATCACTGTGATGAGCACGTGTGGCAAGGACTGAATATCCCATTGCTGCACTAGCAGCGTCTTTCTCATAATCATAAAGCATATCTAAGTCTGTAAATTGGCTCATTACTGAAGTCCCCTTTCTATTTTAGCTCTGTCATTGATTTATTGAAATACCCTACAACATCTTCTAAACCTTTTGCTTGTTCCTTAAAAAAACTCTTAACAGCTACGTCTTGTGCCATTTCATTGTACATCTGGCATTTTTTCTTAGCTGTTTCTGTTTCAATAAGACTTCTGGTCACCATGCCTTGGTCTAGAATTTTTTTCATTTCCATATCATTTACTTGCATTATGAATCCTCCTTTTCTTTGAAACTAATACTACATAACAGCATTATAATGTGTAAAAGGACTACTAATTATTCACAGTTTTAGAATTTATCTAAAAAGACCGCTCTTATAGGTCGAATGGCACTGCACTTCACGAAATAGATAAGTCGTGAAACATTTATAAGGTAATACCACAAAAAGTGGCCGAGGCAGTGCAACTTGCACTGTTTCGGCCACTTTAATAGTTTTATCCTAAACTTGGTGTGACAACCCATAGTCTTTCCAACGCCGATCAACTAGGTTTACAGTCTTCTCATCGGGGAGTACTTCCCCTGGATAACCGGGTTTCATCCGTGCATCGATTAGGATTGGTCCATGATAGACTAGACGGTGTTTAAGCATCTCTGTCGTGGCGTAGATATCATGAGCAGGATCAAAGCGGGTAAAGACTTGCCAGAGGAAACCAGTTGGTTCTAATGCAAGCGTAATATCATCGACTAAAATCATTAGAGGCCAATCCTTGAACGGTGCGTCTAGAAGGTAGGGTAACAAGTCATTGGCAAGCTCAGGTGAATGATTAAACGCAGGAGCTTCTAATAACAAACACCCTGCACAAAACGGTTTTACACCTTTAATTCCAAGGAGCGTTCCGCCTTCTATATGTTGGGGTAGGTCTCTTTTAGTAGATCCCAAACCAAGCATGATCGCCTTGCTGCCGTGATTAAGATGCCGGCCTGTATAGTCGAGAGTATCCATGGCTGTTTCATGTAGAATTAGCAGGTCGTTTTCCGGTTCAAACCGAGCAAGGACCGTCTCCAAGAGGGTTTTAAAATCTTGTAAATCGAGCTGGACATCGGTTAGAATTAAGAACTTCGTCAAGGTAAGTTGGCCTTCACCAAGTATTCGGAAAGCGTGGGCCAAAGCTTCACGGTGATAGCTCTCCCGCACAATGGCCGCCGCCAGAGCGTGAAAGCCTGTTTCAGCATACGTCCAGAGCGCTTTAACCCCAGTCATCACGACCGGAAACATGGGGGACAATAAAGACTGTAAATATTCACCAATAAAGTAATCTTCCTGACGAGGTTTCCCGACGACCGTAGCTGGGTAGATCGCGTCCCGTCGATGGTAAACTGTATGTACGTCAAAGACCGGGAAATCATGCGTGAGGGAGTAATAACCATAATGATCTCCAAAGGGTCCTTCTGGCTTTCGAACGTTCGCCGGTACAGTTCCACAAATGGCAAACTCGGCTTCCGCGATCAGTGGATGGGGCTGATTAGAAACCTTAACTCGAGAAAGCTTCTCTCCCATTAAGAAGGAGGTGAAGAGCAACTCAGGTAGCATTTCTGGTAAAGGAGCAATCGCCGAAAGAATTAAAGCTGGTGGTCCCCCTAAGAAAAGAGTTGTGGGAAGAGCCTGTCCCAAGCGTTCTGCTTCATAATAATGGAATCCTCCACCCTTATGAATCTGCCAATGAATACCGGTCTGGTTTGAACCATAGATCTGTACACGGTACATTCCAAGATTATGTTCTCCCGTCACAGGGTGTTCCGTATAAACTAAGGGCAACGTCACAAATGGGCCACCATCGTCTGTCCAACTAGTAAGGACAGGAAGTCTTGTTAAGTCCACAGAACGTTCTTGAATCTCAAGAACAGGGGCGTATTTTGGATTTACCATGCGTAGCCCAGTTTTAGTCAGAGACAGTATCCAATCCTTTTCCCGCCAAAGCACGGAAGGTTTTGGTGGAAGCAAACTATGCAAGGCCGAAACGGCTCGCCTTACGGTTTCCTCCGGTCTTGGTCCGATGGCCAGATCTACCCGCCGACGTGTTCCAAACAAATTGGTGACGACTGGAAAGGCACTTCCCTTAACTCGCTTGAACAAAAGCGCTGGTCCCTCTGCCTCGATGACGCGGCGATGAATTTCGGCCAGCTCTAGATAGGGATCAACTTCTGCTTCAATTTCTATAATTTGGTTCTCCCTGCGCAGGGTTTCTATAAAGTGACGTAGGTTAGCATGCATAGTTTCACCTCAGAATTTCAATCCTCAGAACTCCTCAACATTTCGATGTTAGCCTCTCTTTTTAAGGTGAGCTAGTGCGCTCACAGTCAGAGCCTTGCAATGACAAATTAATTGGCTCAAATCCTCCAGACAAAGATGATCGGAGTGAATTCCTGCAGTAATGGACACAGGCAGGCGAAGTTCACGGGCCAGCATTTCAGCAACTGTTCTGGCGACGTCAACGTCTTTATGACCTGGAACCGGCGTAATGTAGACATCAGCGCTCCACCCCTCACCACTAAGGCTTGGACGGGGAATAGCTAGGACAACTCCACCAACATGCGGTCTTTCCCCTCCTGTCAGAAGCCCATGGATTCCATGACCGGTATCAGTGAGCGTTAGTGTAATTTCATAACGTCCCTCCCCTTCTTGACCTTGCCAGACGGGGAAATGGATCATAATCTTTTATCTGCGAGTTCACGAAGGGTCGCAATCTCATGCTCACTCATGTTTTCCGGTAGAACAATAGATAATTCTACAAAGAGATCCCCACGTTGAAGAGGATTTTCTAAATTCGGCATACCTTTCCCCTTTAAGCGAAACTTCTTGCCACTTTGAGAAAGGCTTGGAATCTTGAGAATGACTTCTCCCCCAAAAGTATGGATACTGACCTCACCACCTAAAATAGCCTTGTAGAAGTCAATTGGTATGTCCGCCCTTAAGTTATCTCCATCACGGACAAAGCGAGCGTGTGAACTAACTGTAATGTGTAAAAAGAGATTCCCACTCTGTCCACCCGAAATCCCAGGTCCCCCTTGACCTGAAAGCCGTACTTTAGAACCGGTGCGTACGCCTTTAGGAATTTTTGCTTCGATTTGTTTTTCCCCAGTACGGATGAGTCGTGTAGTTCCATTATAGGTCTCTTCAAGGGTCACTTGGACTTCAGCTTCATGGTCCTGACCTGCGCGAGGACGACCTACTGTCGAGCCGCCGAAACCACGACCTTGTCCACCGCCCCCACCAAAGAGAGTAGAAAAGAAATCTGAGTAACCGTCGCCTTCAGAACCTCCAAAACCGCCCGATCTCCCAGAGCCACCAAACATCTCAGCAAAATCTTCTTGGGACATGTTACGGGTTTGACTGCCGCCAGCCCCTCCTCCAGGATTAGACTGCCAACGGTCATAATTGTAATCTCCACGTCCTCCGCGTGTCTTCCATTGTTGATAATCCTGTCTTAGTTCGTCGTATTTGCTACGTTTCCCAGGATCGCTAATTGCTTGATACGCTTCCATTGCATCCTTAAACTTTGCTTCGGCCGTTTTATCGCCCGGATTAACATCAGGATGATATTTCTTCGCTAATTTCTGATACGCTTTCTTTATAGCTTTATCATCAGCGTCCGGTGCTACACCGAGACTGACGTAATAGTCTTTAAAGTCCATTATTTCACCTCATATACTCATGTGCCTGCCTAAAACTTAATAGCTTTTAATAGTTCGTTTTAGCGACAGTTATATTCAAGTATTATTTCCTTACTATTAAATTATAGTCTTTTTTATCCTGAAGGTCAATGATGGTCAGACATTTTACCCCATAAACATAAGGCTCTAGAATGTAGGGTGAAAGTAAGTGGTGCATGGCCCGGTTGTTCGCCGTCGATATCAAGCAATGCCTTTTCAACCGTTGTGATGACAACTGATCGTCCACGCAACACAGTGACACCGGGAATTTCAAGATGTGTCCCTTTATAAATTCTCGGTAAATTAAGCAAGAGTTTTAGCCTTGAAAAGTCGCCCAAACACACCACATCAAATAATCCATCATCTAGCTCTGCATCAGGTGCAATCATCATTCCTCCGCCGATATACCGGCCATTAGCCACCATTATGCTGTTTAAGCGGCCATCACAGACCTGTTTTCCATCGATTCTGCAGCACATAACCTTATTGCGATAACTAAGAATAGTCAGAACTGAACCAATCAGAAAGGATAGTTTCCCCCCTAACAGTTTGCTCTGCCGATTGACACGCGCAACGGTCTCTCCGCCTAAACCAACGTCCGCCACATTAAGGAAATAACGATGAACCGATTGTCGATCTTCGTCTTGAAAGAGAACTTCTCCCACATCAATCAAGCGTTTCTGGCCCCGTCTTAAGACCTCCAGAAATCCCTCAAGACCTCCAGTAATACCAAGCGTCCGAATCAAGTCACCTCCAGTGCCATGCGAAAAGAAGGCAAGTTCAGCCTTAGGATTAATCAGTTGATTATTAGAGAAAAAACCATTCACCACCTCATTCATGGTCCCGTCTCCCCCAACGGCAATGATATGCGTATAGCCCGCTTTCAAGACCCTTTGAGTAATTTTAGTTGCCTCTCCAGGGTCAGTCGTATAGACATAATCAATGAGATATCCCGCTTCTCGCAATCTAATTAAGTGCTCAGGCCAGCGTTTTCTCGTTCTGCTATTGGCCGATTGTGGATTAACCACAGCAAACCACGTCTCATTCTTTAGCACTGAGAGACGGATCTTATTTTTGCTATACGCTGCATAACATCAGCTTTAATCATTTCAAGCGAAGACTCTGCCTCTTGGAGACTAGCCGCCTTGACTGAAAAGTAAAATTTAATTTTCGGTTCAGTGCCAGAGGGGCGCACCATGACGAATCCTCCACCATTAAATGAAAATCGCAGCACATTTGATTGGGGAAGCGTCAGCGGATACGTTAATCCGGTCGAATAATCTTTACCAATTCGTTGTTCATAATCATCCTTTTTCGCAATTTTTACCCCGCCCAGATCCTGGATTTCTACCTGACGAAGTGAATTCATGATCTTTGCGATCTCTTCTTTGCCTTTAATTCCCTCTAGGGCGATAGACTCTTGATCATCTAAGTAATATCCAAATTGTTTATAAATACTCTCAAGAACCTCAAAGAGGTTACGTCCTTCAACTTGTTGATAATAAAGAGCGGCTTCTGCCAACAGAACTGCGGCAATAATTGCGTCTTTATCCCGGACAAAGTCCCCGGCAAGGTACCCATAACTCTCTTCAAAACCAAACTGGAAGGTTCCCCATCCTCCATCTATCATCTCTTTTTCCTTATCGGCGATGAACTTAAACCCAGTTAGCACGTTTTCTACACGCACCTTGAAATATTGGGCAACCGCATCCGCCAAATCGGTCGAGGCGACAGTTTTTATGATCGTTGCGTTTTCTGGAAGGATTCCTAAGGCCTTTTTTTGAGATAGAATATAGTAGGTTAACAAAACTCCAATCTGATTTCCCGTAAGTTGTGTAAAGTTTCCTTGCGGATCACGCAAGACCACACCTAAACGATCAGCATCAGGATCAGTCGCTAAGAGAAGATCAGCCTGCATTTCAGTCCCGTATTTCCGGGCGAGTTCAAACGTCGCTGGAATTTCCGGATTGGGGTAAGGAACGGTTGTGAATTCCGGGTCAGGGAGTTCCTGTTCAGGTACAACTGTGACCGAACTGAAACCAAGTTCTGCTAAAGCCCTTCGGACGAGTATGTTTCCCGCTCCGTGCAGGGGCGTATATATGATCCGAAGTTCTCCACCTTTGTTTAGATCAAGCTCTGGATGCAGCGCTAGTTTAAGGACACGAGCGAGATAAGGCTGATCGATTTCCTCGCCTATGATTTCGAGTAAGCCGTTAGTCTTAGCCAGCTCTATCGGCATGGGTTCTATTCCCAACCAATTTTCACGCGCTTTAATACGAGCAAGAATTTGGTCTGCTTTCATTGGAGGAACTTGTCCTCCATCCTCCCAGTATACTTTATAGCCGTTATACGCCTTTGGGTTATGACTAGCCGTCACAACAATTCCTGCGATTGCATGCAATCGACGTACTGCATAAGAAAGTTCCGGCGTAGGACGAAGCGCGTCAAAAAGATAGGTCTTAACGCCGTTCTGAGCAAGTACCAAGGCTGCTTCGAGTGCGAATTCTGGCGAGTACTTGCGAGAGTCGTAGGCAATAACCACCCCACGCTTCATACCCTCTGGTCCATAATCACAAACACATTCAGCCAACCCTTGGGTTGCTTTTCTTATGACGTATTTGTTCATACGGTTAGTGCCAGCAGCAATAATTCCCCTTAAACCTCCCGTACCAAATTCTAAATCCATATAGAAGCGGTCCTCTATTTCTTTTATATCGGTCAATTGACTAAGTTCTTGCCTAGTTTCTTCATTAAAGTAGAAGTGTTCCGACCATAAGTTATAGCGTTCTTGAAAGTTCATCCTAATTTACCTCCTTATATATTATATAGCCTCTCGGCATTC
>DHWG01000025.1 GCA_002413075.1 Desulfosporosinus sp. UBA5188
AGATGTGTATAAGAGACAGGGTGGAATATCAATGACGAATCAGTCACCCAAAATTGACAAGCTTGAGCAATTCTCTCTTTCTTCGGCATTAGAGGCCCTACCCGATGGTATCCTCCTATTAGATGACATGGGAGAAGTTCTGTATGTAAATCGCAAATTCACAGATATTACAGGCTACCAATATGAAAAGTTCATTGGTTTATCACATTTACAAGTGATAAGCCTTTTACTTGATAATTCCGATTTGGATTATTCTGTTGTTTGGGGCATTTTTCAACAGGCTTTAAATGGAATACCATATACTGCAATAAGAACCTATCGCCATCGTGATGGTTACTCCGTCCCTGTAGAGATTTTTGAATACCCTGTTTCAGATACACGTGGCCATGCTAATGGAGCTATGTTGGTAATTAAGGATTTACATACCCATTTAATTCTGAAAGTTGTCGAAACCGTCAATTCTTCACTACAATTAAATGAAATATTGGAAAATACAGCTTTGGCTATTGTAGAACATATTGGACTGTTTTCAAGTGCCATCTTTATTTTAGATCAAGAGGAAAATTTACTTCAACTCGCCGTCAGTACCGTGCTGACAAAGGATGAGGTCGTAAATGTGGCCGTTCCATTAGGACAAGGTGCACCGGGCCTTATCGCTCAGAGTCGTCAACCGATGTACGTGGCAAATCTTCAAGACGATCCCTTAATCAATGAGTATTCCCGTCAGAAACTCGGGCGACGATCAAGCATCGGATATCCCTTGATTTGTAAGGGAGATGTTTTGGGAGTTATTGCCTTCGATGCGGAAACTGTCCGATTCTTTAGTGAGAAAGAAAAGAAACTCTTTCAGATTATTTCTAATCAGGTTGCTATCGCAATCTATAATGCCAACTTATTTTCTAAATTAGAGCAGTTATCTATTACAGACGGTCTTACGGGTTTATATAATCATCGGTATTTTCAAGAAAGTTAAAAGAGGAATTCAATTGGGCTAAACGCCATAATCGGAAATTTAGTTTATTGTTGTTGGACCTAGATGACTTTAAAATTCATAATGACACGTTTGGCCATCCGCAAGGGGACCTAATACTTAAAAATTTCTCCCAAATTCTAAGAGAGAATGTGCGAGATTTCGACATCATATGTCGCTATGGTGGCGACGAATTTACGGTAATCTTGCGTGATTGCTTAAAAGATGAGGCTATGATTATTGCGGAGAGAATACGCTTGGCTTGTGAAAAGACAAATTTTCCAGGACTAGAAGGTAAAATTACCGTTTCTATAGGAGTCGCTTCATATCCTGAGGCTCAAAACAATCAGGATTTAATTAGCTTTGCCGATAAATCTCTCTATGAAGTTAAACGTTCCGGCCGTAATCGAGTTCAAGTCTTTGAACTTCCCTCTGATCCGGATTCTCTCCCACCTAGTTGAAAACGCAGCTTAAGGCCTTTGATCATAAAATCATTGGCTTTTTCTATGTAAAAAATTATAAATAAACTTGAAGGAAGATCCTTAAACCTTACCCCCAAATCCACTTGCTAATTGATCTAATGCTTCGTCATCTAGTCTATATACCGTCCAATCATCCATCGAACTTGCTCCCAACTGTTTATAAAACTTAATTGAGGGTTCGTTCCAATCTAGACAACACCATTCCAATCGGCCGCATTTCCTATCAATCGCTAACTTAGCTAGAAATGAAAGAATAATTTTGCCAATCCCCTTACCTCTCATCTCAGGTTGCACATATAAATCCTCCAAGAAAATGCCTGGTTTACCTAAAAATGTAGAAAAGTTATGAAAGAACAACGCAAAGCCTATCGGTTCATTTTTATATTCGCCAATAATGACCTCAGCTATGTTTCGTTCAAATAGAGATTCTCTTAGAATTTCTTCTGTCGCCACAACGTCCGCCGACATATTTTCATAGTCAGCCAATTCCTTAATAAACCCCAGAATAAGCGACACATCATTGGTTGTTGCAAATCTTAATTTAAAATCCGGCAAATTAGTTTGCATAACTTTATCTCCTAACCTCTTAATTCACCTAAAACACGTTGGATGTTTGATGCCAAAAAAACAAGAGCCGCTCCCACACAAATAGTGGTGACCAACTCTTGAAATAACGACTAAACCTATTTACGCCTCTTCAGGAGCTCTTTAGCGACCTCACTAACGCTAACGCCACGCTCTTCCAGCATCACCAAGACATGATAGAACAAATCCGATGCTTCACATTTGATCTCCTCTGGATCGGCATTCTTCGCTGCAATAATAACCTCAGAGCTTTCTTCTCCGACCTTTTTGAGGATCTTATCAATACCCTTCTCGAACAAATAGGTCGTATAAGCGCCTTCTGGCCGCTCCAGATTTCGAGAATGAATCACATCGGTCAACAGTTCTAAGGCTCTCCCCAAGGAAGGCTCTGACCTTACCTCGGGTTTTCCGTTTGCCTTGAAGCCCTCGGTTGTCAAATCATAGTGAAAACATGAGAAGAAGTTTTCATGGCAGGCCATCCCGGTTTGTTGCACAGTCAGAAGCAGTGCATCCTGATCACAGTCATACTTTATATCTATGATTTCCTGGAAATGCCCTGAGGTCTCCCCTTTCAGCCACAAGGATTGCCGACTTCGACTAAAATAACAGGCCTTGCGTTCGATCAAAGTCCGGCGTAAGGACTCTTCGTTCATATAAGCGAGCATCAGAACGTCTTTTGTCTCCACATCCTGAACAATCGCAGGAACAAGACCGTTAGCGTCCCAACGAATTCCTGATAAATCTAAAGCGACTATTTCACTTGCATCCATTCTATCTCAACCCTTCTAAATCGTAGTTTGTAGTTCGTAATTCGTTATCGTTGTCTTACACTTTATGTATCGTGTATTTCTGTGCTGTGTCTCCTCCAACCCCAAAGTAGGCCGGTACACATGGTCCCTTCTAGCCATCACGGCGCCTTACCATCCTTGGTACTAAACAGAAACATCGTGTTTCAAGTCTTGTCTACAGGGACACTCGTGCATCCTTGGACAGCGAGTGCCGTCTCCCAGAAAGCCTCACAGCTCACCGTTCCTCATTCCTAGCCCGGGACTAGTATGACACAAGCGCGACGTCTTTACGTAAGCAGACTAGCAAACTTCCGTGTAAGCGACCCCAAACAAGGGGCAGCGCACAAGGACGTGCGCTGCCGTCCATGCGCCAAGGACGGCACATTGGGCGGGCACCCCGCTTCCCAGACCAAGAGCTTACACGGTTAGTTTGCTCTGCGACGTAAGTACCGAGAGCGTTGTCACACAAGTCCCCCGCAAGGCCGGACTAAGACCCCCCGCTCTGCAAGATACCGTTTAGCTTCTTCAATGCTGAACTCCTTGTAATGAAAGATCGAAGCCGCTAAGACGGCGTCCGCTTCTCCAAGTGTAAGCCCCTCCGCCAAATGTTCTAACGTTCCTACGCCACCACTGGCAATGACCGGCAGCGAAACGGCTCTGCTCACCACTCTGGTCAGTTCTAAATCATATCCGATCTTGGTCCCGTCGCGGTCCATGGAGGTTAAGAGAATCTCTCCCGCCCCAAGCGCTTCCACTTCCGTAACCCACTCCAAAACATCCTTGCCGGTCGCCGTTCTTCCTCCGTGAATATACACTTCCCATTGACCCGGTCCTGTGCTTCTCGCATCAATAGCGACAACCATGCACTGGCTACCAAAGGCATGAGCTCCCTCTTGAATGAGCCGTGGAGTCTGAACCGCAGAAGTGTTTAGCGCAATTTTGTCTGCTCCAGCCCGTAGCATTCTACGTATATCCTCGATGGTCCGCAGTCCGCCTCCAATCGTGAAAGGAATAAAGACCTGTTCGGCCGTTCGGCGTACCACCTCAACCATGGTTTCACGGTTATCCGATGAAGCGGTAATATCTAGGAAAACCAGCTCATCGGCGCCTTCTTGGTCATAGAGGGCCGCTAGTTCCACCGGATCCCCAGCATCACGCAACTGTACAAAGTTAGTCCCTTTGACCACTCGCCCGTTATGGACGTCTAAACAGGGAATGATCCGCTTACTTAGCATGACATGCCTCCAACGCTTCCTTCAGGGTAAACGCACCACTATAGAGTGCCTTTCCCGTAATCGCCCCTTCGATTGAGACGCCCTTAAGGGCCGCTGCTTGCAAGTTGCGCAGGTCTACCAAGGTTGAAATTCCTCCAGAAGCAATCACGGATAGGCCAGTTTCTTGGGCCAACTGTACAGTCCTTTCAATATTTGGTCCTTGAAGCATTCCATCCCGAGCAATATCTGTGAAAACGACGCTCTGAACTCCCATAACTTTCATGGCCTTACCCAAGTCTACAGCCTTCATTTCCGTCGTTTCTGCCCAGCCCTGAACCGCAACCAAGCCATCTTTAGCATCGATACCCACAATGACACGTTTTCCGTAACGACGCACTGCTTCAGCAACCAACTCGGGGTTTTTGACAGCGATGGTCCCTAAAATAACCCGTTCGACCCCTAACTCTATCAGCTCCGTGATCCGCTCCATGGTGCGGATTCCGCCCCCAACTTGGATCTTCACTGAAACACTTTCGACGATTTTCCGGATGATCTCATCATTAACTGGTTTCCCAGTAAAAGCACCATTCAGATCAACAATGTGTAAATACTCGGTGCCTTGACTCTCAAACTCTTTAGCTAAGTCAACAGGGTTAGCGGAGTAGACCGTGGAATCCTCCATCCGTCCCTGTAGCAGGCGAACCGCTTTCCCCTCTTTTAGGTCAATGGCTGGAAAGAGCAGCATAATCGTTCACCAACTTTCCAAAATTAGTCAGTATTTGAAGTCCCCAAGGACTCGATTTTTCTGGGTGAAACTGGGTCCCCCAGACATTGTCTTTGCCAACCACCGCAGGAAAGACGACGCCATAATCACTACTCGCTATAATATCACGCTGATCGCTTGGTAGCACATAATACGAATGCACGAAGTAAAAATAGGATTCGTTCGGAATCCCTTCTAACAAACGAGACGGTTGTTCTAGCTTTAAGCTGTTCCAGCCCATATGCGGAATCTTACCACCAGGCGGAAATTTGACGACTCGCCCTTCTAGCAGTCCTAAGCCGGCATGCACCCCATGTTCTTCTCCAAACTCAAAAAGCACCTGCATCCCTAGGCAGATCCCCAGAAAGGGTCGATCAGAGCGGGCAAACTGGGTGATCGGCAAAGTCCATCCTCCACTATTTAAAGCCTCCATGGCATCGGCAAACGCCCCGACTCCTGGAAGTATCAGTCCATCCACTCTGTCCAGATCCTCAGGAGAAGTCATAATAGTTGCCTCAAAACCAACCTTCTCCAAGGCTTTCTCCACGCTTCTTAAATTTCCCCGTCCATAATCTACAATCCCTATCACTTTTATAAAACTCCTTTGGTGGATAGTATGCCACTATATCGAGTATTCTTGCGAAGTGCAAGTCCTAGAGCTCTTCCCACGCCTTTAAAGGCAGCTTCCATAATATGATGACGATTCTTGCCGGAAAGTTGCCTTACATGCAATGTCAGTCCGCTTTGTACGGCTAAGGCTCGAAAGAACTCTTCAGCCATCTCGATCGGGAACTCCCCGACCCTACCGTCTGGGCAATCCACAGCCCAAACTAGGTAGGCACGGTTAGAGAAATCCAAAGCCACTTGAACCAGCGCTTCGTCCATGGGAAGAAGTGCCTCACCAATCCGTTCGATGCCTACCTTATCGCCGCAAGCTTCCCGCAACGCGAGTCCCAACACAATACCACAATCTTCTATTGTATGGTGCGCATCCACCTCTAAATCCCCGTTGGCTTGAAGGGTGAGATCAATATAGGCAAAGCGGGCGAAGGCTGTCAACATATGATCAAAGAAACCAATCCCGGTCTTGACTTCAGCTTCTCCCGTTCCGTCAAGATTTAAGCGAACGTTGATCTCCGTTTCCTTCGTTTTTCGTTCGATATTAGCTTCTCGCATGTCATAGTCTCCTCTCAACGTTCTATTGACCAGATTCTGTACTAATCTCTCGAATCGCTCGTAATAATCCCTTGTTCTCTTCGGGTAACCCCGCACTCATACGTAGACATTTACCGAGAACTGGAAGCCCTCCCATGTTACGGACGAGGAATCCCCTTTTTAACAATTTATCGGCCCACCCGTCGGGATCAATGGGTTTAAAGAGGATAAAATTTGCCCACGTTGGATAAACAACGACGTCAGGTAATTGAGATAGTTCCTCCTGCATGTGTTTTGTTTCTTCCCTAATGATCTGAACTTGCATTTGATACGCTTCTAAGTATCCTAAGGCAAGGATGCCTGCCTTTTGACTGAACGAATTCACATTGAACGGCGGCCTTACCCTGTTGATGAGGGCAATGGTATCCGGTTGTCCCAGCAAATAACCTAAGCGCAGTCCGGCCATTCCAAAGGCTTTAGAAAACGTCCGCAGGATCACTAAGTTGGGATAGTTCTCAATCTCCGAAATAAGCGTCTCCTCTGAAAACTCGGCATAAGCCTCGTCCACCACCACGATTTTGCCACTTTCCCGTACCAATCGAAGAATATCTTCCCGTGGAAACAGCGAACCGGTCGGGTTATTAGGATTACAAACGAAGATTACATGCGCTTCCGGGGACTTTGCCGCCTCTAACATCTTCTCAGTATCGAGAGTTACACCGTTTAACAAAGGAACTGGTACAACTTTGGTGTTCGTCAATTGCGCATAAATCTGATACATACCGAAGGTTGGAGGGTGAATAATAACGGATTTTCCCAAGCCACCGAACGTCAGTAAGATCAGTTGGATCAGTTCATCAGATCCGTTCCCTATCAGTATTCCTTCCGCTGAGGTCTCTGTATACGCCGCTAGGGCGTTCCTGAGATCTCCACCCATTCCATCTGGGTAACGGTTATAAGCTAATTCCTCAGTGTATAATGATTCCCTCATTCCGGCAGGCCAGGGAAAGGGATTTTCATTAGCGTCAAATCGAAGGCACTGCGGCATATGTTTCGTTAGATAAGGCACCAGCTGGCGCACCTCAGGACGAACTAAGCTCTCGGGGTTACTTAAGACGGTTCTCATCTTGATCTCACCTTTCGTAACGATAATTTAAGGTTAGTAACTCGTTTGGCATTTCTCTCACTGTTATTTAAACCGTACTTCCACAGCGCGAGCATGCGCTTCTAACCCTTCACTACGGGCGAGTATAGCGATCTGTTTGGCATCCCTTTTCAGGGCTGCTTCCGAATACCCGATCACACTGACCTTCTTCATAAACGTATCGACATTAAGCGGAGAGTAAAACCGTGCCGTTCCTCCGGTTGGTAAGACGTGATTGGGTCCAGCAAAATAATCTCCGACTGGCTCTGGGGAATACCTTCCCAGAAAAACCGCTCCGACATTTCGGACTTGCCCTAACCAAGAATAGGGGTTCTCTACGACCAGTTCAAAATGTTCTGGGGCAATTTTGTTGGCCAAATCCATACCTTCTTGGAGGTCCGACACGAGAATTGCCGCTCCGTAAGTTTCCCAAGAAGCCCTGGCGATTTCTGCACGGGGTAAGTCTTTGAGCTGTCGTTCCACCTCTAATAAAGTCTGCTCAAGGAGTTGACGAGAAGGGGAGACTAAGATCGCTGAGGCTAAGCGATCATGCTCGGCCTGGGAAAGCAAATCAGCGGCTAATTCTTCAGGTCGTCCACTCTCATCGACTAAGATTAAAATCTCACTCGGCCCGGCCAGCATATCAATATCAACGGTTCCAAAAACTTGTTTTTTAGCTAAGGTCACATAGATATTTCCCGGTCCTGTGATTTTATCCACCGGAGAAATCGTCTCTGTCCCGTAAGCTAACACCCCGATCCCTTGAGCCCCTCCTATTTTGTAGACTTCCGTCACACCCGCTTCAGCCGCCGCCACCAAAACCTCAGGCAGTAGTGTGCCATCCGCTCTTGGGGGACTGACCATCACAATTTCTTTAACTCCAGCGACCACAGCGGGCAAGGCATTCATCAAGACCGACGATGGATAGGAAGCCGTTCCCCCGGGTACGTATATACCCACACGCTTAAGCGGGAGAATCAGTTGCCCGAGTAGACTCCCATCTTGATCGGGTTCCATCCAAGAGGTTCGTTTCTGCTTCTCATGATAACGCAAGATATTCAGCTTCGCCGTTCTCATTGCTGCGAGATAATCCTCACTCACGTCCTTATAAGCCCCTTGAATTTCGTCGTCCGTTACCCGCAAACCGCTCGTTCTCAAGTTAATATGATCAAATTCCTCGGTGAGTTGATACACGGCTTCTTCCCCATCCTCACGCACACGCTTGAGTATGTCTGCGACACGCTTTTCTAGGGTTGCATCGTCTCCATACGATTTCCGAGTGAGACGGTTTAAATCCAGGTCTCTTAGGTTTTCAATCTTCATAAGTTTCCACCCTTTGTTTTCATTGTCTGCTTTACTGCTTATTTTGCCGTTTCGTCAATTTGTAACTCTTTACGAAAAAGATCTACTAACACCCGGATCCGCTCATATTTCATGCGATAGGCTACACGGTTAGCAATCAAACGAGACGTCGCTTCCAGAATCGGAGCAACCTCGACCAAATGATTCTCCCTAAGCGTTTTGCCAGTGGAAACAATATCCACAATCATTTCTGCCAGACCCACGCAGGGAGCAAGTTCAATATTTCCATGCAGCTTAATGGGATGAACCTGCATACCTAGCTCACTAAAAAAGGTCTCTGCTACCCGAGGAAACTTTGTTGCCACTCGTTGGTGGTTCAGTCCACTTAAATCATACGTTCCATTCGGCAATTTCGGTGGGACACTCGCCTCTGGCATAGCGACGACAAAACGGCAATAGCCGAATTTAAGGTCTAGTAATTCAGCCACATCTTTATTATCTTCCAGCAGCGTGTCTTTTCCGACAACACCAAGATCTGCGGCCCCATATTCAACAAACGTGGGGATATCAGTGGCCCGACAAATAATTATTTTGATATTACTGTCGGGAAGATCGTAGAAGAGCTTTCGAGATTCTTCATTAACGTGGCTGCATTCTATCCCAATGCGACTTAACATCTGTATGGAGTCAATCAGTAATTTTCCTTTAGGCAAGGCAATCGTCAAAAAATCTTGCTCCACTATATTATCCCCTTTAATTTCATTACTTTAGTTAGTTAAAGCGTTAACATATTAGTATTATACCAATGTCCCTTAAATCTGGCAACCCCTGAACGCAAATAAAGCATGAGCCGGTCGTGATGGTCCACCGAACATTTTCTCATCACGATCTTGTCCATGACTAAAGTTATAAACCATAGCACCAGCATCCTATCAATAAGACACTGGCGCTATGGTTTTATCGAACTCATAAATCCTTGAATAATTGTCCTACAGCGAGCATCACGTGAACTACCAATACTTCAGAATTTCGATTGAGCTTATTATGCCTAGAATAACACTAAATAAAGCAACGAGAAGGTAAATATAAGAGAGTGTTTTCTTTTCCTTAGTTTCATCTTTGATACCCAGAATAGCCATAACGATCAGAAACGTTATAAACAGCCATTGAATCATTAAGCATGATATCAGGAATGAATTCTTGTCTATAAAAAGACCATAACAAGCAATCAAAACGACAGAAAAAATAATTGCAATTTTAAAGATATTTGCTGACGAAACAATGTTACCTGTTTTTACAGCGGGAATCATATTTGGGTCGTTTGGGGAATTTTGACCGACACCCAAACCTGCATCCATTCCAGTTCCTCCTCTCAAATAATCTAAGTCTTATAAATCAATCTCTTTTTTAATATCTTACAATTATTAATTCGCGACACAACCGCTTAAAGCCTTCCATATTATACTTTTGTTTTTTATACCGTTCTTAGTCCAATAACTGAATCTTCTAGTTGACGGAAAATAATATTTGCTCACTTGCAGATTAGAAAGCACCTGTCTTATAACCAACAATAATTGCATTAATCATAACCACGAAAATAAAAGCAGCGACGCCTATAAATAAATAGCCCATTCTAAGTTTTTCTTTTTGGTGTGAAATAATATACATACCCTTGAAAAGCATCAATAGACAAGCGCTCGCCTGTGTCATGATACGAAGCAACAAGTTTTCTAGATTAAACAATGTCAAAACCGCAAAAATAAATGTTGTAACGGCAAAAAACAAAACTTCTATTGGTAACCCCTTTTTTAACTCTAGTTTCATAGACAGACACCTCGCTTATTAATTTATGACGCTATCGCCTCTTGTTAACACGATCTTAGGTTCACATTATATATTCAATTGCAGACAGCTAAATTCCTTTAAGAGAGGCTATTGGGAGGTTTAAGTCCAATAGCCTCTCTTGTGTCATTGATATTCTGAGCGTAAATCAAGGCTTAATCGCCCATTTCTAACCCCAGATTACGTGCCGCGATCAGCAATGGATCGGTTAAAGGGACTTGTTTAATCTTATCGACGGCTTCGTGGAGAGGAACACGTATTATATCCCTGCCCCTAAGGGCGACCATGATCCCATACTCTTCTTCCAAAGCTGCATCAACGGCGGCAACACCATAACGGGAAGAAAGCACCCGATCATAGGAATTAGGCGACCCTCCACGCTGGAGATGTCCGAGCACGGTTACACGCGTTTCCATCCCATATTGTTCTTCGAGATCATTGCCTAGTTTGGCCGCGATGCCTCCCAATTTGATGGGGTCGAAGCGGCCTGCTACCAGTCGCTCAACCACAATTTCACCACCCCGAGGTTTAGCGCCTTCTGCCACAACAATGATACTAAATTTCTTTCCTTGTGCGGCCCTTTTATGGATGGCTTGAGCCACCTTATTAAGGTTATAGGGAATTTCCGGAATTATGATGACGTCTGCGCCTCCGGCGACCCCTGAATATAAGGCAATCCAGCCGGCATAACGCCCCATGACTTCGAGAACCATGACCCGGTGATGGGATTCCGCCGTAGTGTGTAGGCGGTCAAGCGCCTCCGTAGCTGTTTCCACCGCTGTCTGAAAACCAAAGGTTTGATCGGTGGCCATCAAATCATTGTCAATGGTTTTAGGAATTCCGATCACATTAAGTCCTAGATTCGCTAACTTAAGCGCGATATTTAAACTGCCGTCCCCACCAATCGCTAGTAAGGCATCGACATCGTTCTCTTTTAAGTTTCGGATGACATCGCCTGAACGGTCAAGTATTTGAGCGACCCCATTGACTATTGTTTCATACGCAAAGGGATTGTCCCTATTGGTAGTTCCAAGAATCGTACCTCCACGCGGTAAGATACCCGAGACATCCTTTAAGGTCAAGGGCATAAAATCCCCTTCGACCGCTCCACGAAAACCGTCTCTAACTCCAAGAACTTCTATCCCATATTGGTGCGCGCTTTTAGCAACCGCCCGAATGACCGCATTAAGTCCAGGGCAATCCCCGCCACCAGTAAGTACTGCAATTTTACGCATTCACGACACCCCTTATTCAAGTTTAGTTCATTTCCCTTGTTATTTAAACTTACTCGACGAACAAAACTTCCGGAATATTCTTCTGCAAAGCGATTTTCTGGGCACCTTCCCCATTGATCGTCCCAAAGACCATTTCCACTCGTTTTCCCTGAGCTCTTAAGACCTGGCACTGATGAATGACCTGCTTGTCATTTGAGCCATAAACCAATATTTCGGCGCCCTCCACTGGGGGAAGTGGAAATTTTTCTAACAAATTTCCGAGATGAATCGCGAACCCAGTTGCCGGTTGTGGAACGCCAAAGTCAGCGTACAACGTATCATAACGTCCTCCCTCAACCACCGGAAAACCCATTCCTGGAACATAGCCTTCAAAAACTGCCCCCGTGTAATAGGAAAAGCCGCGTAGAATGCCTAGATCTAGTGAGACGTTTGCTTGAACTCCAAAATCATCCAAGTACCTATAGATTCGCCTTAAACTCTCAACGGCTTCTCTTATCGCCGGCCGTTCGCTCCAGAGAAGGACTTCATCCAGAATTTCTTCTCCTCCGTGAAAATGAGGGAACCGTAGTAACAGCTCCTGAACGTGGTCTGGTAACCCGCTTTGTCTGACCCAACTTTCCACTCCGACCATATCTTTGCGTGCTAACGCTTCTTCCAGTTTGACTTGCATTGATGCATCCACCCCGGCTTCCAGCATAAGCCCTGAAAAAATCCCCATATGTCCAAGATTAAACTGATAGTTTTTCAACCCTAACGCGTCAATGGCTTCTACAGCGAGAGCGATCACCTCTGCATCGGCAAGTTCTTGATCTGAACCAATAAGTTCTACCCCGACTTGACGGAACTCTCTATGTCTAACATTGGTATTTCGATAAACATCCGCACTATAACACAGGCGAAGTGGCAAATCTGCCCCGCGCATCCGTGTACTAACGAGGCGTGCTATTGGCATTGTCAGTTCTGGACGCAAGGCTAGAATACGTCCTTCACGATCAAAAAATTTATACAATAAGTTGTCTTGCTCGATATCCGGTTGAACACAAGCGCAGAATTCAAGGGTTGGAGTCAACACTTTCTGATAAGACCACTTCCGAAAGAGCGCCAGAATATCTTGCTCTAAGCGCTCCTGCACAGCGACTTCCTCCGGCAATAAATCACGCATTCCCTCTGGTATGCGTTGTCCTAGATTCGTTCTTAGCATGATGATTCTCCTTCTATAATGACATCATTAAGTTCTCTCAATCGTTTTGTTCCTGCAAACGTTCTAAGATGAGTTGATACCCATCCGCTCCAAAGTTTAAACAACGCTTAACTCGGCTGATTGTCGCCGTACTCACGCCCGTTACATCCCCGATAGCCGTGTAGGTATCATTCCTCTGCAGCATTTTGGCAACTTCCAGACGCTGGGCTAAAGCTCTAATTTCTCCAATTGTCGCAATATCTTCAAAGAAACGATAACACTCTTCTTTATCTTTGAGCAATAAAACGGCTTCAAATAAGTCATCCGTTAACGGATTTTGTAAACGTTCATCGCTAGACATAGGTTCCCTCCTTGAAAATGGTTACTTTCTCCCTTTAATATATTAAAGCATCACTCTCCTGTCAAGGGCCTTTTGTGCAGAAAGAAACGGTTGGACGTCATTGATCGTCCAACCGTTTCTTTCTAACCCCATCAGCCTATCGTTCATCCATACCCGTATAATGACGTCTAACAGCAACGCTTTTGTAGGCCGGCCGAATAATTTTACCGGCATTGACGATTTCTTCGATGCGATGTGCGCTCCAGCCTACGATCCTAGAAATAGCAAAGATCGGCGTGAACATCTCATCGGGAATGTCCAGCATTCTATAGACAAAGCCGGAATAAAAGTCAACATTTGCACTGACGATCTTATGCATATCGTTCGATTTTCGTATCATTTCTGGCGCAAGCTCTTCCACCTTTGAATAAAGATTAAATTCAGCTTCTAGGCCCTTTTCCTTGGCAAGTCTAGCCACGTATTTTTTGAAAATAACCGCCCTAGGATCAGAGATCGAATAGACCGCATGGCCTATGCCATAAATTAGGCCTGAATGGTCAAAGGCTTCTTTCTTAAGTATTTGTGCAAGATAATGATTAATTTCTTCGCTATCGTTCCAATCATTCAAGTTTTGCTTCATATCCTCAAACATTTGAACAACTTTAATATTAGCGCCTCCGTGCTTTGGTCCCTTCAGTGCTCCTAAGGCGGCCGCCATAACTGAGTACGTGTCTGTTCCAGTGGAGGTCACAACATGGGTTACAAACGATGAATTGTTGCCTCCACCATGCTCTGCGTGAAGCACGAGCGCGAGGTCAAGTAGCGTCGCTTCAAGCTTTGTGAACTTACTATCCGTTCTCAACATGTGTAGGATATTTTCAGCAATGCTTAAATCCGGTCTTGGGCTGTGAATATATAGACTTTGCTTGCCATGATAATGAGAAAAAGCCTGGTAGCCATAGACGGCCAGTGATGGAAAACAGGCAATAAGCCGGATACATTGTTTTAAAACATTTTTTATGGACGTGTTATCAGGGTCCTCATCGAAGCTGTATAAGTCTAAGACATTTCTTGCTAAGACATTCATAATATCCTTGCTCGGCGCACTCATAATCATACCCCGCGCGAAATCCTCCGGCAACGTCTGGTTACGGGAAAGAAGTTGCTCGAATTCTTTAAGGGAGTTTTTATCAGGGAGATTTCCAAAAAGCAATAAATAACAGGTTTCTTCAAATCCATAGCGCTCATCCACAGTAAAGCCCTCGACAAGCTTACGAATATCGATACCTCTATAAATTAATCTTCCAGGAACCGGTATCATTTCATTTTCATCAAGGATATAGGAATGCACCTCACCGATCTCCGTTAATCCAACCAGTACACCCTTTCCATCTAAATCGCGCAGACCGCGTTTGACATTATATTTACTGAACAGTTCAGGATTAATCAAGCTACTTTTTTCAGCCTTCATGCTCAATTCATCAATCATTTTCTCGAGCTCGTCTATGTCGTCTTTTTTCACAAATACCCCTCTTCCATCGTTTAGTTGTTTCTAGACACGTTTAATAACCAGATTTTTTACCCGTCATGGTACTGACGACCAACTTGAAAACCGTGATGCCCGACAATTCAGCCTCTTCAACCATCTTCATATCATTCCCATACTGCTGCATGATGATTTGAAGGGCTTTTCGCTTTTCCTCTAAATCCTCAATGAATTCAACCTCGCCGAAACCAATGACACTCTGATACCGCATCGTCCAGTTGCATCCATGCTCACTTGGAATAACTTGAGTATCAAACTCCACTTCAAAACAGGCCTTCGGATTTTCCCGTAGAATCATTAATTTTAGGCCTTCTGGCGCAGAATGGAAATATAACACACGATCCGTGTAACCGAAACTCATCGGAATAATGTAGGCCATACTTTCATAGGATACACCTAAACGACACACCTGAGCCATCTTCATAATCTCGTCTATAGCTTTCTGGTCAATAATTTCCTTGTCATTTCTACGCATAATTTACCTCTTTCCTACTTCTTCACTGAGTATTTTCTATAATCTTGAGTCATGATTTACTGAACATGTCTCAGCTCATTGCTAGTCTGGATATCTTTTTAGCGTCCCACTATATATCCTTCTTATACCATATCACAAAGTCATATGGAAAGCGGTTTAATGGCCCTACATGATGAAGGTGAATATGAAACAACTATAACGATCACTAATTATATGATAGTTATCGTTATAGTTACAAGCCTTTTGAAGTTTTCATTGATAATTATGGAGCTTCGCTCTTAATATTTAACGATTGATTTTATTAACCATCAAGGAATTGATGATCTGTTGTGTCATAGGTTTTAACTCACCGGGAAACTCACCGGTGTCAGTGAAAAAGGAGACTCTAGCCACTTCTTCCGAGTTTAGTGTCAACCAATATTCTTTTCCACTGATCAAATTCTGTCCAAGATCAGCCGTCCATTCTGTTTTAAAACCCTGATACTTATTTTCCTGAACCTTACTCATACTGTAAGACTTAAAATCAAAAGGGCTTAAGGCCTTGCTATCACTGAGGAAGCGTGTTAGATCTTTAACTTTCCAAACCTGTACATAACCTCTGAAAGCCAATTGTCTGTTGAGAAAATACAGACTAAATCGCATGTTCTCTCCCTGGTCAGGACTCACATGGACTTCGGTGGACTCGGGGACTTTCAGGTTCACGGTATAGTCGTCTATGGTAAATTGAAACAGCTTATAGCTATTAGCGAGTGTTGCTAAATCGTGTTGTTTTGTAATATCATTTTGTGTAAGCGTCCTCACCGAACCTCTAAAAAAAAGGACTTGAAAGACAAGCATCACTACGACAAAGGCTGTGACGTGAATGAACGTTCTTCTCGTTCGTTTTGTCATCTATCAACTCTCCTTAAATTGGTTGTCTTCTTACACTCTATTAAAAGTTAAGTGAAACCATGACAAAGCACCAGCGTTCTTATCAAATAAGAACGCTGATGCTTTGTCATAAGCCGTGGGCTGGCTCAGGCTATAGACGGTGTTCCGTGGTACATTTTTTCTTTTTCGTCATAAGTTATTTCTTTTCCAACTTGCCCTTGTCAACGCTTTAATGTCTCCGAGATCAAGGCTAAAGTCCAGCGCCTGAACCGAGTGGGTCAAAGCACCCATCGAGATCAGGTCCACCCCCGTCTCAGCCACTTCACGGAGGTGTTCTTCTAACATCCCCCCGGAGGCTTCAACAAGGGCACGCCGATCAATGTAAAGTACGGCTTCTCGCATGGTGACTAAATCCATATTGTCTAGCATAATCACATCGACACCACAGGCTACCGCTTCTTGAACCTGTTCGATCGTTTCACACTCAACCTCAATCTTCGTCATATGGCCGACTTGTGCCTTGATCCGGTGGACAGCCTCCGTTAAACCACCCACCGCTGCCAGATGATTATCCTTTAGCATCACAGAATCATACAATCCAAATCGATGGTTCTTTCCACCGCCAACTCTAACCGCATATTTCTGTAAAGTGCGCCATCCTGCGAGGGTCTTGCGTGTATCGACAATGCGAACCGATAACCCTTCGACCTGGTCCACCGCTCGTTTGGTCGCTGTGGCAATACCTGAGAGATGTTGCAGGAAATTCAAAGCCGTTCGTTCCCCCTGCAAAATGCTGCTTATAGGGCCGCTTAGTCCGAGCACAACCCCTCCCACCTCCACTTCATCGCCTTCTTTAAACAACCTACGGACGCAAATTCGTGGATCCACACGCTGAAAGACCTGCTCAGCGATCAACAAACCTGCGACCACGCCTTTCTGTTTGGCATAGATTTTTGCAAATCCTGTTAAGTCTTCCGGCATAATACTGGTACTGAGGTCTCCCGTGCCGATGTCTTCCTGCAATCCCCGATCAATTAGCTCCTGAAACTGGAATGTAGCGAACATGAAATCCCCCCTTACGTTGCAAAGAGTGTTTCTGCCAATGTTCGTCAAGCCTCATTGGATAGTCGGTCCGATCATGCGCACCACGACTTTCCAAACGATCTTTTGCCGCTTTGGCAATAACCTCCCCAACGGTTAACATGTTGGCTGTTTCCAGATCTTCCACACAGTGCATGGACACGGCGCTTTGCTTCCACTCCATCAGTAACTCTATTGCCTTCTCGAGGCCCACTTTATTTCGCAAAATTCCAACATAGTCCCACATTAAAGTTTGGATCAGCTTGCGTAAGCCTCCATCGTCTAATGGTCTCCTGGTTTGATTCATTCCAGTGCTAGCTAAACCTTCTTCAGGGCAAACAACTTCCTCCCAAGAAGGACGTTTTGATTTGATCTCATGGTTCAACTTCTCGACAATACGTGCTCCAAAAACCAATCCATCCAGCAAGGAGTTACTCGCTAACCGATTTGCACCGTGAACCCCATTACATGCGCATTCTCCTGCAGCATAAAGATGTGGTAAGCTTGTTTCCCCAAATGAATTTGTCGCAATCCCGCCCATCATATAATGAGCAGCGGGGGCAATTGGCAAGGGCGTCGTTAAGACATCAATCCCGTAGTTTAAACAGGTTTGATAGATCGTAGGAAATCTCTCTAAAATTCGTTCCCGCCCGATAGGGCGAAAATCTAAATAAACTGGCCCAAGGTTTAGTTCCTTCCAAATTGCTCGAGCGACAATATCGCGCGGAGCCAGTTCTTTCCCTGGTACATTTTCCATAAAGCGTAACCCTGCGACGTTCATTAGATGTGCCCCTTCTCCACGCACCGCTTCTGATATGAGGAAACGGGGTGCCTTAGGAATTAACAAGGCTGTCGGGTGAAATTGCACAAATTCCATGTCCATCAAGTCCGCCCCGGCACGCAGGGCAACAGCCATTCCATCGCCCGTTGCAACACTGGGATTCGTCGTAAACTGATACACTTGCCCCAAACCCCCAGTTGCCAGAACCACGGCCTTGGCTAAATGCCCCTCCAGTTCTCCGGTTTCCTCGTTCAGAACGAGTGCTCCCACAATATCTCCGTGATGGTTTTCTAGAAGATCAACCACGAACCGGCCTTCTAATGCCGTTACCTGAAGACTTTTCTTCACTTTGGCCACTAAGGCCCGCTCGACTTCCCACCCCGTCGCATCACCTTGTGCGTGCAGGATCCTCCGATGGCTATGGGCCGCTTCACGGGTTAGAGCAAGTTCCCCATCCTGGCGGTCAAACTGAGCACCCATGCCCATCAGTTCTTCCACACAGGCAGGTCCCTCTTCAACTAATATCTTTACAACTAAAGGGTCGCAGAGTCCGGCACCGGCCTTCAAGGTGTCCTCAAGATGGAAGGTCGGGCAGTCCGCTTTATCGATGGCTACGGCAATTCCGCCTTGAGCGTGCTCGGTATTACTCTCTTCCATTGTTTTCTTCGTCAGAACTGTGACCTGAAAGTTTTCACTCGCCTTGATGGCCGTATACAAACCCGCTATTCCGCTTCCCAAGACAAGTACGTCCGAATCAAAGACCTTCACTCCCGATTTGGACCAAGAATATAAATAACGCCTCAAGATTCCCATCCCCTGCTTTTTTGCTGCTTACAAGGCCAGCATTCGGTCTAGTGCTTCTTTGGCTTTAACGCGTATTTCTTCCTTCACCGTGATGTGGGGAGAGAGCGTAATCAGCGCATCTCTCACTTTGACTAACGTCGTTAATTTCATATTAGGGCAAACCAAACGTTTTGAAGCGAGATAAAATTCTTTATCTGGACAAACCTGATGGAGCTTATGTAGAATCCCCGACTCCGTCCCCACAACAAATTCTTTCTTTTCAGAGTTCTGAGCATACGCAATTAACCCTGCCGTTGAACCGATATAATCGGCTTGCTGACAAACCTCTTGCCGACATTCCGGGTGTACGATGACATCGGCGAATGGATGATCTTTTCTAGCCTTAAGAATGTCTTCCTTTGTCAATCGGTCATGCGTTTTACAGTACCCAGGCCATAGCTGGATTGATTGACCAAGAATTTGTGCGGCGTAACGGCCAAGATTTTCATCTGGAACAAATAAGATATCGTGCCCTTGTAACGACTGTACTACTTTTACGGCGTTGGATGAAGTGCAGCAGATATCGCTCTCCGCTTTAACTTCTGCCGAAGAATTCACGTAACAGACCACTTTAACTCCGGGAACCCTCTTCTTATAAGCTCTTAAACCTTCAGCATCAACCATGTCCGCCATAGGGCAACCCGCCTTGGCCTCGGGTAATATTACCACTTTGTCAGGGGCTAGAATCGCTGCACTTTCGGCCATAAAATCAACACCACAAAACACAATCACTTCGGCGTCTGTTTGGGCAGCTTGTTGACTGAGTTGCAATGAGTCCCCAACAAAATCGGCTATATCCTGAATCTCAGGCCTTTGGTAATAGTGGGCCAAGATCACTGCCTTACGGTCTCTTTTAAGTCCTTCAATCTCCTTGGCTAAGCTCTGAAGTAATTCTTTGTCCATTTTCATGCCATGATCCATATACTACCATCTCCCTCTAATTAGACTGAATCTTTTCTAAATTCTAGGCCATTTCGACTCTTCTTGTCAAGATTTTTATCTAAGAGATTTTTCTTCTGAAGCACTGTGAGTCTAAAATTCAGCTCATTGTGGTCACAAAAAAAACGCCAAAATCCTTTTGGTGGCGACCTTACCTTGTTGAAGATCATCCTCTAAGGACCTTGGCAAAAACTATTTCAGATAGAGACATCGCTCCATACTGGGGATATACGGGGACCATTCATCGTCAGGATGGTTCTCTTTGGCTTGCTCAAAATGGAATAGTTCAGCATCCATAGCATCGGCATAGTGGATCACCAAAGCTTCCATCAACTTAGGCTTTTTGGGGGATTGCCATTCATATTTTCCGTGGTGACTTGTAATGATATGCAGTAACTTGGAGCGTAACTCACGTGGAAAATTGGGGATTTTCGCGATCTCATCCGTTAATATTTCAATGCCTAAGATAATGTGACCAAGAAGTCGCCCTTCTGTTGTCACTTTAATACCTCTTGTGTAAGAATACTCTCCGACCTTACCAATATCATGCAGGAGGGCGCCCGTCATGACTAAACCACCGTCCATTTTAGGATAAAGCCTAGCAATTTCTTCTGCAATCTCAGCCACTCTAACACTGTGCTCCCAAAGCCCGCGCAGATAGGCTTGATGAATCTTCATGGCGGCAGGTGCTTGCCGGTATGCGGGTCCCCATACGGGATTGGTTAGAAACTCTTTCAGTAGTGTTTTAAGTTCAGGTTGAGCAATCTTATTCACTAAGGACTCTAGGCGATGTTCCAGCTCCTCCGCCGTGACCGGCGAACTTGGCAATAGGTCCGATAAGTCCACCGCATCCTCGGGAACCATACGCAGGGTTTCAATCGTAAGGTCCAGTGTACCACGGTATTCAGAAGCGCTTGCTTTGACGCGAAAGATATCCTGATTATGGAGCCATTCTATAACTTGTGGATCATAGTTCCACATTTTCCCTTGAATCATTCCTGAGCGGTCTTGACACATCAAGGAAAGATAGGCTCCAGGCTTTTGCCGAAAGGCCACTTCCTTCCATTCATTAACCAAGACAATCCCCTCAAACCGCTCCCCAGCTTTACAATCTTTCAGCATCTATAAATTCATCCTTTCATTTTCAAAGCGCTTATTATCTCTAGCTTAACAGAGCGCAGAGACATTTCCATGTGGGGACTTGGGTGACACCGCGCTCGGTGCTTACAACGCAGAGTAAACTAGCGTGTAAGCTCTTGCCTTTGGGGAGCGGGGTACCCGCCATATGCGCCGTCCTTGGCG
>DHWG01000044.1 GCA_002413075.1 Desulfosporosinus sp. UBA5188
TCGTGCTCATCCTCTGTATCCTTTATCACCTTATGAATTTTCGTTAAGATACTATCGTCTTTTGTTAGTTCAAAGCTTTCAATAAGAGGGAAAAGTTGCTCCTCTTCTTTGATGAGATGCTCCTCCAGTTCTGTTTTCAAGGAACCAAAATATCGGTGTACCTTTAATAGTTCTTCACTATGATGCTGAAAATGCACCTTTAGTATCTTAAATAATAGTGTATCTATTTCTTTAAGCTGAGTTTTTGTAAATTCATGATGAGTTTGAACTATGTGTTTTATTATGGTAGAAGGTTTTTCTTTTCTCCAGTCTTTATACTCTGAATTAGTTTTTATAAATTTCTCATACTCATTATTAAGTTTTTCTATCATTTCATCAGGAGCTAAACCTATTTCCTCCAAGGCTTTTGCTAACGTATCATGTCCACCACAGCAATAATCTATTTTATAGCTGTTGAAAATGTCTGCTGCACCTGGGAAAATTGAAACTATTTCTCCAAGCCCTTGGCTTCCATTTATAATTCTTTCCATAATTAATTCCTCCCCATATTTTTGAAATTGTACTAAATAACAAATCAATAGTATAAACAAAGGCTCGTAATGCTCTATAGGCTCTCTTCTTTAGGTGACACTATTAGTGTAACACTTCCCAAATTTACTGAGTGTGACACAAAACACATTTATGTGTGTATTTAAACACGTTAGTGCATAGAAAAAATAATATCCTCAGTTTTAAGCGGTTAGTTTCGAAACTATACAAGAGTACAGAAACGATGAATATGCTACAAATGAAAATTCCTCTGTCAAGCTAAAAGAAATACTGTATTGCACTAATCGTCAATGACTATAACATAGACTTCAATCGGCCCATGGACGCCGATGGATAAATCCATTTCAATGTCTGAGGTTCGGCTGGGACCGGAGATCATCTCGATGGCTGAGGGCGGCATTCCTAACGAGGTAAGCTCTTCTAGGACGTCAAAAAGGTTGTCCCGAAGTTTAGAAGCTTCGATAAACGCCAGATGCAGAGGCGGTAGCAGGCTGACGGCCCGTCCTCTTTGGGGGCTACTGTTGACCACGAGGGTGCCGGAGAGTGCAATTCCCCAATCAGCTCCGGTAACACCGAGCTCAGCTTGAGCGGCGAGCGAGTACCTATCAGGAGAACTTTGGGCTTCTTGGCTATAGCGGACAAGGGGCCATTCTAACGCTGCAAAGGCAAATTCGGCAACGGTGGGGAGCATATCCCAGGCCACGATTGCCTGCTGCTTATTCGGCCAAGTCGCCTGTTGGTCTCCAAACCATTCCTTCAGACACTGCATCGTTTCCTCTGGTGATTTAACGATCATTCCTTTGCCACCCAAGGCATGCCAATTGTCCAAGAAAAGCGAAGCTCGATCTTTACGAGTTGATGAACGGTATTGTGGAACGTTGATCGCAACGGGTTCTGGAGCTTGGGTGGGGGTGGGACGCCCCAACTTTGACGCGAGTAAACTGATGAATTCGTTCGTGTTGGTCAATACTATCACCTCATTTTACAAATTCACTCCTGTTTAGGAGAGCGCTAATTTCGGTTTAATTCCGACCACATTTGCATGAAGGATTTAGGAGAAACCTTGGGAAGGGTACGGCTGTTAGTCCAGTTGGAAAGTGGCGGTATACCAACCGAAATGCGCCCATTCCGAACCAAAGGCCATTGGAGCTTAGACCCCAAACGAAGTGCCTTGCGCAAGGTTTTCTCATGGGTAAAGAAGAAACGATAAGTTTTGAAAATCTGATGTTCTATTTTAGGTGTATGTCCACCAACAACTTTGCGGGCACGAAGTTTTACTAAGAGATCATGGAGTGGCAGGCGTACAGGGCAGGCCTCAGAGCAAGCGCCACAAAGTGAGGAGAAGAAGGGGAGGTGCCCCCATTTATACCAATCATTTTCCAGAAGAGGTGTGATTACAGCGCCGATCGGACCTGCATAAACAGAGCCGTAGGCGTGGCCACCAATTTGGCGGTAAACGGGACAGACATTAAAGCACGCTCCGCAGCGAATGCAGTTTAACGCGGGTCGAAACGTTTTGTCTCCTAAAATTTCTGAGCGGTTATGATCTAGGATCACGAGGTGGAATTCTTCGGGACCATCCGGATCAGAGGCTTGTTTGGGAGGGGTGAGGATCGTTGTATAGCTGGAGAACTTCTGACCGGTCGCGCTCCGCGCCAGTAAATTGAGCATCACGTCGAGTTCTCGAAACGAGGGAACGAGACGTTCCATGCCCATGAGCGTAATCTGAACGCGTGGCAAAGTACTAACCATCCGACCATTGCCTTCATTGGTGACCATAACGATGCTTCCTGTATCAGCCACGGCAAAGTTACACCCTGTAATTCCAATCTCTCCTTGGAGAAAGCTTTCTCGCATTTTATTGCGAACGAAACGGGTGAGAGTGGGGGTGTCAGACGTCAAAGGATGCCCTGCGATAGGTTCGAATAAATCAGCCACTTGTTGGCGAGTCTTGTGCATGGCAGGGACAATAATATGAGAGGGGGGCTCGCCGGCTATTTGGATAATGTATTCCCCCAGGTCTGTTTCAATGACGGTGGAGCCCTCGTCTTCCAAGGCATGATTGAGATGGATCTCTTCAGAAATCATTGACTTAGATTTTATAACGTTTTTAGCCTTATGCTCCCGCACAATGTTCTTCACAAAGGTGACAGCCTCTGCCGGTGTTTTGGCGAGATGAACATGCCCGCCTTGTTTTTCTATTTGAGTGATCAGTTGTTTTAGATAAAAGTCCAGATTGGCGACGACATGTGTTCGGATCGTTTCCCCAGCTTCACGCCATTTTTGCCAATCTCCCAGTTCTTCAGCGGCCTTTACTCTGTTATTTCTTAAACGGTCGGTGGCCCTGCGGGTGGCTAGACGTAAGAAATCATTGGCGAGAGCTTTATCCACGCGTTGATCAACGGTGGGGTCGTACATGGTCATGACTTCATTCCCTCCCCCAGCAACTGAATGATATGCATAGTTTTCACGGGCTTATTAATCTTTTCGAGGTAGCCTGAAATATTCATGAGGCAGCCCATATCCACTCCAACGAGTAAATCTGCCCCTGAGTCAAGAACATGTTGTGCTTTTTCGGCAACCATCGCGGTCGAAAGTTTAGGCATCTTAACCGAAAATGTTCCCCCAAAACCACAACAGAGTTGAGCCTCTGTCAGTGGGACTAGTTCCAAGCCTTTGATATGTTTCATCAGGGTTAAGGGAGCATCCCCAATACTCAAAAGCCGCGTGGCGTGGCAGGAAGGATGATAGGTCGCTTTGGCGGAATAGCTAGCACCTAAGTCAGGCGTCTTTAAGACATCAACGACGAATTGGGTAAATTCATAACTCTTATGGATGAGATCATTTGCCTTCTTAAGGTAAGCGGGTTCATTTTCAAAGAGAGTGGGATAATAGTGATGAATCATTGCAATACAGGAGCCACTCGGGCCTACCACGATTTCGCTGTGCTCAAAGGAATCAATAAGCGTGCGGGCGACTTCTCGAGCGTCATCAAAATAGCCAGAATTAAAGGCGATTTGGCCACAACAGGCTTGTCCTTCAGGTACATCTACGGTATGTCCCAAATAGGTTAGAATTCTTGCCATTGTTAGATCAATGTCTGGATATAAAGCATTAGCGAGGCAGGTAGCAAAGAGAGAAACCTTCATAATACCATCCCTTCGTGGCAGTTAGCCATTAAATATTCTCTGTGGCTCTAAGACTAGTATTTCCTAGTAAAGTAGTGTTTGATGCGGGTTGGTGGCTTTGTGACTATGAAGAAGAGAAGTTATTAGCCTTATAGGGCAACAACTTCTCTTCTTAACTGCACTTGAATAGATACCAGGTGTTATCGAACCGATCACCCTTTTTCTATATGCGTAAGTTTTCTTATTTACTTGAGTGCTTCTCCAATACTTTGTCCGAATTCGTGACACTTATTGATGCTCTCGTCATCCGGATTCCAGGTCACCTTTAGCCCTTCATTGAGTAGCTCAAACCCGCTGTGTTCTAATTCAGTTGAGATAAGTTTGTTACTTTCACCACTCCAGCC
>DHWG01000037.1 GCA_002413075.1 Desulfosporosinus sp. UBA5188
AAAAAAACACCAAAAAAAAAAAAAGAAAAAAAGCCGATTTGATGGGTTGAGAAAAGCCTTATCCCGCAAGCATCGGCGAATGCCGAGAGGCTATTATTACTAGCAGGAGGGTGTAATCATGGATGACGAAGTTCTCTCTACACACAAAGACAACGACCGTTCTGATCTCTCAGACAGCGACAACCGAGACAGCGAAATAATAGCCAATCCGACTCCACCACAACCACCAATTGTACCTAAACCAAAGCGGAAATTTATTGCCTTTGCTAGCCTCTGTTTATTTAGTGCTTTTATAGGAGGGCTTACAACCGTGGCCGCGATCCCCTATGTTTATCCGGCAAAAACGTCCCCTATCCAAGCAGCGACGACATCATCGATTACCCCTGTTGCTTATACTGGTAACCAACCCAATTTCCCAGTAGCAGAAATATCTAAGAATGTGGGCCCAGCGGTGGTCGGTGTTTCAACGTTTCAATCGAGTCGAAGTTCTGCGCTTCAAGAAGCTGGAAGTGGTTCTGGATTTATCATTGATGCCAAAAAAGGCTATATTGCCACAAATAATCACGTGATCAATGGCGCGCAAAAAATAACCGTCAGTCTAAGTGATGGTCGGAATCTAGAAGCGAAAGTTATTGGCGCTGATGCCCGCACAGATTTAGCCGTCTTGCAGATTTCGGATGTTTCCAACCTCACCGCAGTAACTCTTGGTGATTCCTCGAAGATTGAAGTTGGCGAACCCGTCGTCGCTATTGGGAATCCGGGCGGGAACGAATTCGCGCGTTCTGTCACAACCGGCGTCATTTCAGCCACCGATCGCACCCTTGATCTACAGGGTGAATCTAGTTTTGGCCTGCTCCAAACCGATGCGGCCATTAATCCAGGAAACAGTGGTGGTCCGCTCGTAAATTATCAAGGACAAGTCATTGGTATTAACTCCGCAAAATACGCGCAAACAGGCTTCGAAGGAATGGGCTTTTCTATTCCTATATCCGCTGCGATGCCCACCCTTGATCAGTTAATCAAATCTGGTGCGGCCAAACATCCCGCCCTCTTAGTCAGTACTGACGCTCAATACACGGCCTACGCGAAGAGCAATAACAAGCCCCTTGGTGCCTATATTTCAGCCGTGACCCCTAATGGCCCTGCCGCTAAGGCTGGAATTATAAAAGGGGATGTGATCACCAAAATTAACGATGGTCCGGTGCAAAATTCATCAGATCTTATTCGTGAACTCTATAAAAATAATGTGGGGGATAAAGTCACCATAACCTATCTTCGTGATGGCGCGACAAAACAGGTTCAAGCGACACTGGGAGAAATATCTTCAAATCAATAACCCACCATAGCCCTAATCCGACTCAAAACGGGCGGATGCGTATATTCGAACCAAACAATAAAGTCCGGTGGCGATACATCCGATAGATTTTTAGTCGCTAAGTTCAGCTGCAAACGCACCCCAGCCGAAGGGTCCTTCGTTAATTCCAAAGAAACCTGGTCGGCCTGCTTCTCCATCTCTCGGGAAATATAGCTCTGGAGTGGGTTTGTCACCATCATAATAAGCAGCAGGAACAATTGTAAGCTGGCCCATAACTGAGGCGGATAAGGTGCAAACTTCGGTGTAAGCCCACGCAGGAAGAAAGCAAGAAGACCCCAGACCAAAAAGCTGCCCAGTATTCCTAAGGTTAGTCCTTGAATAATATGGCCCTTTTGCCAATGGCCCATCTCATGGGCTATTACCGATCTAACTTCATCCATTGGATAATTCTTAAGCAGATTGTCATAAATGACGATCTGCTTCGTTGTTCCTAAACCACTGAAATAGGCATTCGCCTTGGTCGTGCGCTTGCTAGCGTCCATCACGAGCACTTCATCAACTTGAATGCCGGCCTTATACGCCAAGTCCTGAACCATGTTTATTACGGCAGAATCGTTCACTATCTCAAAGTGATTAAACATAGGGGCTACGATCACTGGCCAGAGAAAATTCTGAAGCAACAGCCAAACGGAAAAAAGCGTCGCCACGATGACCCACCATATCTTAGGCCAATGCTTAAGGATGAGAAAAAACATTAAAACACCGAACGTTGATAAGAACAAATCTAACGTTGCATTTTTGAAATAATCCGACCACCAAGAACCGAAGGATTGGGTAGAGAATCCCCAAGTCTGTTGCCAATAATAGTTGCCAAATAGGGTAAGTGGCAATCTTAGAAGGCGCAGAAAGAACCACAGGAGGAGAAAATACGAGATGAGACTCTGCCAATAGTGGCCACCACTTTTCCCTTCCAACCAGTGGGCCATCTCTGCCCCTTTGCGACTAAATACGAGCCAAATTAGAGCGGCGGCCTGCAGGATAAAACTCGTAATAAATATGATCCTGGGCACGAAATTATAGGCTCGGGCATTATGAGCTTGTTCTAGGGAAAAATACCTCAGGGCATCCGAATTAATCAGTCCAGGATAAAGTGAATTCCCCAGATATAGAGCGCTCAAAGCCCCTGCCAAGACGATCAGTCCCAACCATGCATAGTTTATAGGTCGCTCCAAAGTTCTCCCCTCCTTAACTCATTGTGACACCTCCGGTACACCCAGAAGAGAAGAGAAGCCAACCAATTCCGTTCAGCACGGCTGGTATGGCTTCTCTTCCGATAAAGCTTCTTCGTTACATGTTTTGCTTAAGATCAGACAAGCCATTGCAGTCTAGTTTTGCATTGTTAGCGAGTCCTATTGCTTTTTCCCATGTCTTTTCAACGAGAAATTTTAAGAATTTATACAAGGCCGACAGTTCCTCATCCTCGTCGTACTTTTGTAATGACTCATAATAGAATCGTTTATACTCGTCGTAGATAATGAGTGGCGGGTGATTATTGACCATCAAATAGTAGTTCAGAAGTGTTCGTCCGACTCTACCGTTACCAGTGGCGAACGGATGGATAAACTGAAACTTCGCGTGAAGGTAGGTCGCTACTTTCAAAACATCATGGCCACCGTAGTCGTTCACCTCGTTAATTAGTTCCGTCAAATCGTTTTCAATTGATTCTAGCGATGAACCGAGCTCGTCGTGTCCAATAACCTCATCGTGCTTATTAAATTCGCCCGCGCGTTCCCCGTTTTTGATATACTGACGTTCATCGTAGGTTCCACTGGTGAGGACTTTGTGGATTTCCTTAATAATTTCCACGCTGAGACGGTCTTTATGAATAATCTTGCCCTTTAAGACCTCATAGCATAGTTTTTGGTTTTGCTGTTCAAACAAGGTGCGCGGATTTCCTGTAAAGTTTAAGACCCATCCATTCTCAAAGATTTCCCTAGTTTTAAAGTAGCTGATCTCCTTATTTTCAAGTTTGCCTGAGTGAAACGCAAAAAGAATACGAAAACTGTCCAGATATTTATCTAAAGTGGCGACGGATGCGATATGGTATGATTGCCACAGATCTAATGCTTCGGTGTACTTATCCAAGTCAATGACCTCCTATTTTTTTCCTTCTTTTATTATATTACCACATCTGAAATGAAAGAAGGGAAAAACTTTGACTTGTTATAAACCTTTTACAGCCTTGGACGAGCGACATTAGATCCACCGACTGTCGCAACCGCAAGAATGTAACCATAATATGGGCTCAGTACAAAACAGGTCATACGAGATAGAATGGGTTTAAGAGATTTCACCTGTTATAATTTCACTCTAACGACCTGTTACGAAATTGCTGTTATTTCACGTGAGACATGCTAAAATGCAAGTAAGAATTCTGCTCTACGATAGGAGTTGAAGCGGTTGCTAAGCATCGCTGAACGAATTATAGAATTAATCAATCACCAAACTGAAAAGGCAGGTACGATAACCCAATACCGCAAACCGCTTGTTGGATTCGCTTCTGCCCAAGACCCGTTGTTTAATCAGATGAAGGAAATCATTGGGCCCCATCATTTTCATCCAACCGAACTCCTCCCGGATGCTCAAACGGTTATAGCTTTCTTCCTGCCTTTTGCCAAGTCTATTATAACTGCTAATCGCGAAAGTCGTCAGGTTGCTAGGGAATGGGCTGTCGCTTATGTAGAAACAAACACACTGATCTCCACAATTAGTGCGGAACTTACGACTGAATTGACGTCACTTGGTTTTAAAGTGGTGACTCAACCCGCGACTCATAACTTTAACGAGCAAGATCTCACGGCGTCTTGGTCTAATAAAAGCATGGGTTTTGTTGCCGGACTCGGTACCTTTGGGCTTAATCATCTGCTCATTACCCCCTCCGGATGTGCCGGTCGTTTTGGTAGCGCTGTCATTTCGGCTAAAATCCCCCCCACTCCCCGACCGACACTAGAGAACTGTCTCTATATTAGAGATTCCAATTGTCAGTTTTGTGTCAACCACTGTCCCACTGGAGCTTTGACGGTCCAAGGTCTGGACAAACATAAATGTTATGCTCATTTGCTCGAAGTGGACAAACAATTCCTCGACTTAGGGCTATGTGATGTTTGCGGAAAATGTGCCACAGGGCCCTGTGCGGAACGAGGAGTGAACTAAGATGACCTCTAACCCCTTTCGACTTCTGGTTGTGGACGATGACCCCTCCATTCGGCAAATGCTGTTTATCGGATTACGACAAGAAGGTTACCTTGTAGAGATAGCAAAGCATGGCGAGGCAGCTTTGGCTATTATTCCCACCTTTGAACCTCACGTCATTATTTTAGATATCATGATGCCAAAAATGAATGGTTACGACCTTTGCAGCGCTATTCCAGCGATTTCCAATGCAGCCGTGATTATGTTAACGGCCAAAGACAAATCGGCCGATATCATTCGTGGCCTTCGCCTAGGAGCGAATGATTACCTTCCCAAACCTTTTCATTTCGAAGAACTATTGGCCCGCATCGAAGTCCAGCTTAGAAACCACTTTCCCAACTTATCCAGTCAGAAATCCGTTGGGCTCTTTACGTTGGATGAGGAGCAGCATCTGATCTCCTACCAAGACAAACCACTTCACCTAGCCCCCACGGAGTTTAAACTTCTGTCCTACTTCCTCTGGAATCCGAATCAAGCCTTAACCAAAGATGCTATTCTCACACATGTTTGGGGTTACGACTTCAATGGTGACGTAAATATCGTGGAAGTGTATGTGCGGTATCTTAGGGATAAGTTGGAAGACGCCTCTCACAACATTATTCAAACAATACGAGGGGTCGGATATCGACTCGATCCAACTCTAACGGATTAATCCCTAATAAAAGGAGGAAAAACTGCGCTATGTCAGACCGTAAGAACCGTTTTTCGAAATGGCGGCCTTCACTCACGGGTCAAGTTTTAATCCGTTTTTGGATAAGTTTGATCATTTTCCTGTCCTTAATCGGCGTCGTTCAGTATCGATTACTCCATAACTATTTATATAATCAAGTTGAGGGAACCCTTACTCAAGAATTCAAGAGCATTGCGAGTGATAGTGAACAATGGTTGGCGGCAGGACAAGCCTTCCCTCGCAATCTTCCGGACCTCAACCAGGGACATCTTGTTTTATTTTATAGCCCTACGGGGGCCCTTAAAACCATCCTAAACCGCAAAGATACGCAAACCAATAGCTTACTCGGAGATAAAATTGTTCTTCGCGACTTAATTCAACAAGGTGAAACGACCAGGGTCATCCGAACTTTAGCCAGCGGCGAAAGAATGATGCTCCTTTTCAAGCTTATTAACCGTTCGGCCCTTGCTAAACGCCCGCTCCTGGGAACCGTCGTGATGGCTGCACCGCTCACCGCTGCAGATGATGCGCTGCGCCAATATCGCAGACTTTACCTTCTAACAGCCCTGGGGATTCTTTTTATCGGCGGCTTATTTACGTCGTATTTTTTGCGCAAACCCGTTCAGCCTTTAGCGAATATTTCTAAAATCTCTCGTCAAATCGCCGAAGGACAGTATTCCTTACGCATCCCTGAAGAGCCCGCTCCAGCAGAGATTGCAAGTCTTCGTATTGCTTTAAACCACATGCTGGACAAGATGAACGCTGCCTTAAAAATTGAGCAACTGGCCAAGGAACAAATGACGCGTTTTATCTCTGATGCTTCTCATGAACTCAGAACCCCCTTGACCTCTCTACGCGGATTTTTAGAAATATTAGATCGCAGCGAAAAACCTGACCCAGGGACCCTTAAAATAGCTCATCAGACCATGCTCAGAGAAACTGAACGCTTAATTCGAATGGTGGAAGATCTCCTCACGATGAATCGGCTTGCTCAAGCAAAAATTGAAGCCTCACCGCTTTCCAAACCTGCCTGTGTTGAGGACGTCTTGCCTGATCTATTGCCCCTTCTTACCGCCATCTCTGGCTCTCGTATCATGGATTTTCAAAAAACTGAGATTACATTTCCGTTAGAGCCAGACGAGCTTAAGCAAATACTTTTCAACCTTGTTAGTAATGCCCTTCAATATACAAACGAGTTCGGTCAAATCGTTGTCTCCGGTTCGGAATCAACGAATGCCGTCATCCTTTCTGTCTCTGATAATGGAGAGGGTATTTCTCTGAATGACCAGCCTTATTTATTTGAACGATTTTACCGAGGCATTACTTCCCGTAAAGACAGAAGCAAAACAGGCGTTGGGCTTGGTCTTGCGATCGTGCATGATATTGTTCAGCTACGAGAGGGAAACATCCAGGTTAAAAGCGAGTTGGGTCAAGGTTCAACCTTTTTAATCACTTTTCCAAAACTCTCAGGGAATTCTCAGGTTACCCATCTATAATGACCAATGAGGGGGAAGCAATAGCAATAACGCTTAGAAGAGTGTGTGTTAATTATAGCTATTACAACTTAAATTGTACTTAGAAAGAGGCGCAAAGGTGAAAAAGAAACTTGGAGCCATCTTAATTTCCGCCTTAATGCTTAGCACAATCATCGGGGGTTGTGCTGCAAAGAGGGAAGCAGCACCAGCAGCCGCAACGACCACTGGACAACCACCGACAACTGTCTCTGCTGAGAAAGCTAGTCTCCAGAAAATTGATCCCACGACGCAACAAGGTCAGGCTGAACTCGATAAAGGGTTAGACCATCAGCTGCAGTCCTTGGATTCGGCGTTAGATAAGCTCGATAAAAGTATGGGAGACCTATAACAAATAATGAAAATTTAATATTGAAAGAGGTTTATTACTATGAATAAGAAAAAATATTTAACCGTAGCCTTAGCCTTTTGCATGATTCTACCCATGTCAATTCCTGCCTTAGCGGCTGATTCGTCGGCCGCCGTGCCACCTACTTCAGCGGCACCAGCGGATGCTGCTAAATTAACACCCCAACAACGTGCGGATCAGAGAATCGCGAAACTTCAGAAAGCAATTGATCATGTAACGATGGCACAGGACAATCAGGCTGACCTAGCACCCATTAAGGCTCTCCAAGCACAGGAGAAGACCGTCAGGGCAAGCATGCATTCAACCAATGAAGAAATTAAAACGAAAATGAAAGCTGACAGAGCGAGTAAGAATTACACAGCTTTACTGGCAGGTCTCAATGATTTGGTGTCCATGCAACCCTCAATATTGGCCTTAAATACTGCTTCGCAAACCACTGCGGCAGATTGGGCCAAACTGAAAACTGATCGACAAGCCAACAATAGTGCGGCTGTAACCGCTGATCTGACAAAGCTAGAAACTGACGTGACAAGTCGTCTCGCTGCCATGAACGTTGTCCTAACTGGGTTACAAAAAGTTGATCAAGATTTAAGTATGGCTAATACTACCCCAACCGCTCCAGTGGCCACTCCTGCACCAGCAGCTGCTGTCAATTAATAAGTCACCCTTGCAAAAGCCCTAAAATAACTCGACATACAGCAAATGCCCTCCTACTTTAAGAAGTAGGGGGCATTTTTAGTTTATTTCAATCTGTTCTATTTGACACATCGGTTTAAATATATTTTAATTGAGTTAGTTTCATAATTC
>DHWG01000151.1 GCA_002413075.1 Desulfosporosinus sp. UBA5188
CTTGAGTCAAGTTTGATGACTGCCCGATCAAAGAAGATTCGCTTTTGTAAGCGCGAAGTTCCGGGATAAGAACATTCGCTGGAGTGTCACCGGAGCCAAGACTTGAAACACGATGTTTCTGATTAGAGCGCCACCAAGGATGGTAAGGCGCCGTGATGGCAAGAAGGCGCCTTGTGCGCTGCCCCGCATTTCGGGGTCGCTTACACGGCGTTTGCTGATCTGCTTACGTAGAGACGTCGTTCGTGTGTGGCACTGCGTCCGGGATTGACACGTAGAATGGGGAAACGTGCTTCGACACAGATTGACCTCCGCATAATAAACCGATTGCTGGGAAAAATAAGTTCATTATTAATGAGGGGGTCAATAATAGTATGAGTATTACCACGCTCTACGTCCAATGTCCTATCTGCACTGAATCATCCCACATTAACCACTGGGCAACTCCGTGCTTTGATACGCCGAGCTATCAACGTTCTGTGATGAAGGAAGAAAAGTTACTTGATCATAGCAACATGATTTGCCCGAGGTGTTTAACGAGTAGCATGTACGGGGAATTAAACTAAAAGATACACTCCACCTAAACAGCCAGATTGGCTGTTTTTTATTTTCGCCCTTGTTAGATGGCTTAGCGACGTTTCCACATGGCAGAATAAGCGTTCCCTTCACACGCGTTCCGAGAGCCGCAAGTGGGCACGATGCATCGTGCCCCTACACGTCCTGATTTAGTACGGATGGCGTTTCCGCATGGCCGAGGGGCGTGTCTCGTGACCCTCGCCATATCGTCCAATTAAGCGCATCAAGTAAGGCCTGCGCACTGGCCTTTAAGATATTCTTGGATACGCCGATGGTTCCCCAGACTTCTTTATCTAGGCGAGTATCGATAATGACTCGAACGATGGCTTCGGTTCCTCGTGCACCGTCTATCACTCTCACCTTATAATTCACTAGCTCACTTTTCTCTAAAATAGGGAAGAAACTTATGAGGGCTTGTCGCAGTGCCGTATCTAAAGCATTCACTGGGCCATTTCCCTCAGAGGCTATTTGGACCGTTTCCAGCCCAACTTTGACTTTGACTACGGCAACAGAATCGAGTTCTCCTCGCAAGGGGTCACTCCAGACATGATAATCCAGAACTTCGAAGGGAGGGGTGGTTAACTCCCCAAGTATTCTTAAAAGTAAGAGATCAAGGCTTCCTTCTGCGGCTTCGAATTGGAACCCATTATGCTCCAGTTCTTTGATTTCGGTCATAGCTTGCTCAACTCGTGGGTCGTCTTTACGAATCAACGGGTCGAAGCGGCGCATGCGATCGAGAATGTTAGCTTTGCCGGCCTGATCTGAAATTAAGATGCGTCGCTCATTGCCAACCCCTGCTGGATCCATGTGTTCGAACGTCCGCTGGTTTTTGAGAATCGCATCGACATGCATCCCCGCCTTATGGGCAAAGGCACTTCGGCCCACGTACGGTTGCTTCTCATCGAAGGTTGCGTTGGACAGCTCGGCCACGAAGCGAGAAAAGGAGGTTATTTTTAACAGGGCAGACTCCGAAACGAGTGTATAGTCTCCTTTAAGCTGGAGCAAAGGAATAAGCGTACTTAAATTAGCGTTGCCACAGCGTTCCCCGAAACCATTCCAGGTGCCTTGAATCTGAGTCGCCCCAGCTTCAACGGCGGCTAATGTATTGGCAACGGCTAGACCACTATCATTGTGAACATGAATTCCTAGTTCTGTTAGGGCAAATTGTCTCATTACAGCCTGAACGCCTTGGGTTATTTCTCCAGGCAAACTTCCTCCATTGGTATCACATAAAATAGCTATTTTTGCCCCAGCATCAAGGGCTGTAGCGATACACTTCAGCGCATAGTCCGGATTTTCCTTGAAACCATCAAAATAATGTTCGGCATCAAAGAATACTTCACGCCCTTGGCCAACTAAAAACGAAACGGACGCTCGAATCAAACGCAGATTTTCCTCTAACGTCGTTCGCAAGACATCTCTGACATGAAGGTCCCAACTTTTCCCGAAAATCGTAATGGTTTCGGCGCCTGAAGCCAAGAGTTTTAGCAAAATTTCACTGTTTTCTGGAGACTCATTCACTTTGCAGGTACTACCAAAAGCAGCAATGCGGGCATAGGGAAGATGTAAGTCGCGAGCTTGCTGGAAAAATTCCTCATCCCGTGGGTTTGCACCTGGCCAGCCTGCTTCCACAAATAGACCTCCCATTTCTTCAATTCGCGTCACGTAACTTAGTTTATCTTGCGTCGAAAAATGAATCCCTTCTCCCTGAGCTCCATCTCGCAACGTCGTGTCATAAACTGTAATTTTCTTCTTACCCAGGATTTGATTCATTTTCTTCCCCTCTTTCATTATAAAAAATCCAACCGAAAAACCCGTGACAATTCCTATTAAGAACTTGCCACGGGGCTTTTTTCCCACACGGTGTAGTTGGCACCATCCAACCTGTGTCGCTCGGTCCAGACCCTTTCGGCGGAACCCTAGACACACTTCTTATGGTGCTATTATATGACACATAACCAATGATGTACAACAGATTCTAAAACCTTTGCGCACCAACATTAAAGGTCAACACTTCCAGGTTTACTGCCAGGTCCACATTCCGGAGCTCGATTTCTGGCGGAACATTCAAAACAACCGGAGCAAAGTTTAGGATCGCTTTGACTTTCATTTCGATCATTTGATCAACGATTTCTTGAGCGGCTGCCGCAGGTACAGCGACAATACCAATCTGTGTGCGGTTTTGTTTTCCGACTTCTTGTAGTTGATTGATCGGCAGAATTTCCACGTTGCCAATCATCGTTCCCACTTTTTTGGGATCTGAATCAAAAATACTGGTGATGATAAAACCACGTTCTCTAAACCCTTTATAGGTACTTAAAGCCAAACCTAGGTTTCCAGCCCCGACCAAGCAGACACTCCAATCAACGCTTAACCCAAGAATTCTCAGAATATGTTGACGAAGATCTTTAACATTATAACCGACACCTCTTGTGCCAAATTCCCCAAAGTAAGCTAAATCTTTACGCACTTGTGCTGGACTAACGCCGACTCCCTCAGCAATATCTCCTGAGGAGGTGGTTATTATGCCTTTTCGATCGACTTCAGTCAGATGGCGTGAGTAGACGGAAAGTCGTATAATAGTCGCTTCCGGTATTTTTAAAGTTTTCAAACAGACCCCTCATTTCATCTGATATTTTTGACAGTTTTCGATCATTTAGATAGCTCGTTAATTATATCACTAACAAGAGAAAATGCAATTTTTTCATCAATGCCTATATTCTTCCACCTATTATATTATTTACCAGAAAGTTTATTTATAACCCTCTGAGATTCAAAATATAAGGATAATGCCAAGACCTTTTGGTCTATGACCGTGGTTTTTTCACGGATCTTGTTAAAAACTAGATGAAGTCCTTCCAATTGTGTTGGCGGATGATCCCCAGCCAAGGCATTCCAGACCTGATTTTCTTTCACCAGCGCTTCTGGAGTCAACCCTACTTGGAGTATGGTGTTAACGTTGGTTAAAAGTTCCGCCGTGAGTTGTGTCCCATTTCCGGTGACCCGAAATGACCGCTCTGGTAGTTCGAATTGTTTGGCAACGGTGGCAATTCCTTTATCAGTAAGGGCTTGTTTTAAGCCTTTAAGCTCCTCTGCAGAATGACCCAAGCCAATTCCTACTGTCCAAGGATTGGTGCTGATGACTTCTGCCTTAAGATTCAACACCATAAGCTGCTCTTTTTTTATCTGAGCGTTCTTGTCACTTTGAAACACCCCGACCTGGCACGTCCAGAATTTTGCTGCTGCAAGCGTTAAAACGTTGCCTGTCAGTGTATTAGTGTCTGTGCTGACTGTTTGCACTGGGGTAATGTTAGCATGGCTAGATTTCCCCAAGAGTTCTATGTAAATTTTGCCCACACCCCAAGTCAGTAAACCTATGGCGATGATACCCACGATCAACATAATGACAGCTTTAATTCGTCCTGAAAGACCCATGTCCCCCATTCCCCTTTCACGCCTCTTTGGACAACCCTTTTACAGGGAAGATATGTGGGAAATGAAGGAAATAGACCTTAGTACGAACTCTATAGGACTTTTGACAACAAGGTATAAAAAAGAGCGGCTAAAAGGGAGGTTGTCGGAATCGTCACGACCCAAGCGATCAGCATTTGTTTGGCGACTCCCCAGCGCACTGCGGAAACCCGCTTGGCACTCCCTACCCCCATGATGGAACCCGACACGACATGGGTTGTGGAAACGGGGAGATGGAGGCCTGGAAACACGGTCGCTGACCAGATCACAATTGAGGAACTTAAATCTGCGGCGAATCCGTTGATAGGTTCGAGTTTAAATATTTTTCCGCCCATAGTATGTATGATCTTCCACCCGCCCATAGCGGTGCCCAAGGCCATCGCTATGGCACAGGCTAATTTCACCCAAAGTGGTGGGGCAAGGACTGTTTGAGCTTGCAATCCCCCAGCGATGAGGGCCATGGTGATAATTCCCATTGATTTTTGGGCATCATTGGACCCGTGGTTGAAGGCTAGCAAGCCTGCAGAGAATACCTGCATTTTCTTAAATCCGTGATTGACACGAGACGGTGAAAAATTACCAAAGATGAAAAACATTGACTTCATGATGATGAAGCCCAAAACAATCCCAGCAATTGGAGAAATAATGAGCGCAGCAAGAATTTTCCCTAGACCGTTCCATTGCAAGACACTAAATCCGGCTTTAGCAACGGCGGCTCCGGCCATTCCACCAATAATAGCGTGCGAAGAACTGCTTGGAATACCTAAGTACCAGGTGACAAGGTTCCAGATAATAGCACTCAGCAAGGCGGCAATCACGACTTCTTGCGTCGCGAACTTTGGTGAAACTATGTCTCTTGCAATGGTTTGAGCAACCCCTGTACTATACAGAGCCCCCACAAGATTTAATAGGGAGGCAAGAATCACCGCCCGTCTTGGTGTCAAGGCCCTGGTGGAAACACTCGTAGCAATAGCATTGGCGGTATCATGAAACCCATTGATATAGTCAAATACCAAGGCCAATACTACGACGATGCCTAACATAGCCCCTAAACTAGTCATATTTCAGGACCACGCTTTTGAGAAGTTCGGCAATGGATTCACAATGATCTAACATATTCTCGATATTCTCCAGAATCTCTTTCCATTTAATGATTTCAATGGGATCTTTTTCGTGTTCGAACAAGCGGGCTACTTCTTGACGGTAAAGCTTGTCCCCTGCACTTTCCAGATGATATATCTCTTCAGCTGCTGCTAGAATTGTCGTTTTTTGAAAATGGATGTGCCCCAGACAACAAAAGGCGGTCTGAATTTGCTCAGCTGCCAAACAGACCAAATGAACGAGTTCCTGTGTCCCCAGAGAGGGTTTGCCTGTGCGGTAAAGGTGCATACGTTCCACAGTGCCTTCGGCGAAATCGACAATATCATCAAGAACTTGAGCTAGCTTATAAATATCTTCACGGTCCAAGGGCGTAATGAAGGTAGAGTTTAGCCGCTCCAAGATTTGATTGGTGACTTTGTCCGCTTCATGCTCGAAGCGATTCATTTGAGCCGCGTCTTCAGCCGATACACACTCTTGCTGCATGATCCCTTCAAGCCTTTTAAGGGATTTTAATATAATTTCGGTACTTTGCGTAAAAAGAAGATAAAATTTGTCTTCCTTTGGTGTTAATCCAAACAAAAAATAACCCCCACCCTAAAATCTCTCAGATACCGACATGATACTGCCTGATACGTATTCCACGGAGTATCATATCAAATCCTAGGGCAATTGTGTTAAGTCTATGTTAAATTTGTTAAGTTATTAACACCCTTTGTTAAGCCTTTGTTAAATTCCCAAGGTATCGATCAAAGCTTGGCGAGCATCGGCCAGCATATAGATTGAACCAGTTACGCAGAGCATGTCATTTCCCGTAAGACGTGAAAGGGCAAATAAAACCGCTTCTTTGGGGTCTTCAAGGCAGGTTACGGGCCGCCCATATTGTTCCGCCAAACTCCCCAGTGCTCTCCAATCCCCGGCTCGAGGTGAATTGGGGCGGGTAATAATGATTTCGTCCGCCAAAGGCACGAGCAACTGAACGACTTTTTCTCGTTCTTTGTCCGCCAACATTCCTAAACAAAGGATGAGATGATCCCGTGTGTAAAGCGGGAGGGCTTGCGCTAGAGCCTGAGCTCCGTCCGTATTATGAGCGCCATCCAAAATAATTTTAGGTTTCTGGGAAAGAAGTTCTAAACGTCCTGGCCACTTTACCTCGCGTAATCCGGCGTAAATAGCTTCCTCGGGAATCTGCGCGCCGAACTTATTTTGCAGGAGTTCACAGACGGTTACGGCGGTTGCGGCATTGCGAAGTTGGTGGAAGCCGATTAAGCTCAAGCGCAGCTTCAAATATTGGGTGTTGATTCCTTGAAGATCAAATTCCTGTTCTAGCTCCCCACTCCACGTGCTTTTCCATCTGACATCTTCCCCGACCAACCAAAGCGGAACGTTCAAAGCTTTTGCTTGTTCACGAAACACGTCAATCACGTCCGGATCAACAGATGCCGTTACGACAAGTGAGTTCGGTTTAATGATGCCCGCTTTGACCTTGGCAATGGAGATCAGATCCTGGCCCAAATAGTCCATGTGGTCCATGCCGATATTTGTAAGCACAGAAATCAGGGGAGAAACCACATTCGTCGAATCAATCGCGCCACCAAGTCCCACTTCAATGAGCGCAAAGTCGACTTTTTCCTCGGCGAAATAGAGAAATGCTAGCGCGGTACTGACCTCAAACTCGGTCGGATGCTCAAACCCCTCGGTCACCATGGCTTCCAAATGTGGACGCACGTCTCTAATCGCCTTAATGACCTTTTCCTTAGAGATCATCTGTCCATTGATCACCATACGCTCACGCCAGTCATGCATATGGGGTGAGGTGAAGGCGCCAACTGTGTACCCAGCTACCTGCAGGATACGGGCGATCATGACGGTGGTTGACCCCTTACCATTCGTGCCACCCACATGGATAACGCGCAGGGCTTTTTCGGGGTTTCCCAATCGTTTGAGAAGTTCCTGAATACGTCCCAACCCAAGATTAATACCAAAGGTAGTCAGCCTGGCGAGGTAGTCTAAGCTCTCTTGATAGTCCTTTTCTAGATCGTTCTCGAGCATACCCAGTTCTCCTCCTACTTGTGTTCTTGCCGCTTTAAGGTAAGTGTCCTATTTGTCTAAGCAAAATCTAAAGGTCAAAAAACCAGTTGCGGCATTTCTAAATAAGGCGATGAAAACAGAAATAGTCTTACCATACCACCACTACTCCATGAACTTGAACTCACTGCAATACTAATTCAGTGGTGTCTACATTCCCCCACTGAATTAGTATTGTCATAGATTGGGCCGCATTCATCGGCTATTTATAGATGGTGAAGTCGCAACTAGGCAAGCTGACTTGCTGTAAGGACTTCTTCTTGCAATGGCACTGGGTTATAGGTCAAGTTTAAGCTCTTTTAGACGTTCTTCTAAGGCGACAGTGCGAGTCACAATCCCTGCAAGTCTTTCCCGCTCTTTAGCGACGACTTGTGCTGGTGCCTTACTGGTGAATCCTGGGTTACTAAGTTTTGCTTCCAAACTCTGTTGATCCAGGGTTGCCTGTGAAATTTCCTTTTCCAAACGGGCAATTTCCTTATCCATATCGATGAGCCCTTTTAGGGGGAGATAGATTTCTACGCCCTCCAACACTGCACTGGCCGCTTGCGTGGGTTTCTCTGCCATTGTTGCAAATAATTCCACACTGGCTCCACCGGCCAATTTCAAAATATCCGGCTTCCCGGTCTCCATCACTGAGCGTTGGAGTGCATCGGGAGCCAGGATGAGGATTTCTATTTTTTGCCCAGGTGCCACCTTCATCTCCGCTCTAATATTTCGGATGGCCTTAATGGCGTCCATGAGTAATGTCATATTGCCCTCAGCCACCGCGTCTTGATACGCTGGTACTTCTGGCCAAGACTGCATCATGATACTTTCGCCTGGCACGGGGAGAGCCTGCCAGATCTCTTCTGTGAGAAACGGCATATAGGGATGCAACAGTCGCAATGTCCCTTCGAGGACTTCGAGTAAGACCGATTGTGCGGTATGCCGAGATAAGACTTGCTCTCTATCATAAAGTCGGGGCTTGGTGAGCTCGATATACCAATCACAAAATTCATTCCAGATAAACTCATAGATCAAGCGTCCGCCTTCACCAAGGTCAAAGTTTTCTAAAACTTCCGTGCCCTTCTTGATGGTGGAAGCATAGCGGCTCAGAATCCAGCGATCCGCCAAAGTGAGCTCACCTCGGGGCCCTTCGACGTAATCTTCTAAGTTTAGGAGCACATAACGCGAGGCATTCCATATCTTGTTGGTGAAATTCCGCGTTGCCTCAAGCCGTTCCGGATGAAAGCGCAGGTCATTGCCCTGTGTATTACCTGTGATCAGCATAAACCGCAAAGTGTCTGCTCCGTATTGGTCGATGACTTCGATCGGGTCTACGCCGTTGCCTAAGGATTTGCTCATTTTCCGGCCTTGGGAATCCAGCACCAAGCCATGAATCATCACTTTGGGGAAAGGTACTTCGTTCTGGAATTCTAAGCCCATGAAAATCATGCGGGCGACCCAGAAGAAAATGATATCCCTGCCAGTGACCAAGACGGATGTCGGGTAGAACTGTTCAAGTTCGGGCGTTTGTTCCGGCCAACCCAAGGTGGAAAAGGGCCATAACCCGGAAGAAAACCACGTATCTAAGACGTCAGGGTCTTGCTTAAGGCGCTTAGATCCGCAGGTAGGACAAGTTGATGGGTCAGCATCGGCACAGATCTCTAGACCACAGTCCTCGCAATACCAGACCGGGATGCGATGTCCCCACCACAGTTGCCTTGAAATACACCAATCTCGGATGTTTTCCATCCAACCGAGATAAATCTTATCAAACCGGTCCGGGACAAAGCCCAGACGTCCATTCTTGACAACGTCGATCGCTGGCTTCGCTAAAGGCTCCATTTTCACGAACCATTGCTTACTCACCATGGGTTCAATGACGGTGGAACAACGATAGCATTGCCCAACAGCATGGGTATGCGGTTCGATTTTGAGGAGGATTCCTTGGGCTTTTAACTCCTTCACAACGGCGATGCGTGCTTCAGCACATTCCATTCCTTGGTATTTGCCCGCATTTTCATTCATCTTAGCTTCTTTATCTAAAACCACAATCTGAGGCAATTGATGGCGCAGCCCTATTTCAAAGTCGTTCGGGTCATGCGCTGGGGTGATTTTCACCGCACCGGTCCCAAATTCGCGATCAACATAGTCATCGGCAATGATCGGTATTTCCCGATCCGTAAGGGGCAGCAGGACTGTTTTTCCGATCAGATGTTGATACCGATGATCATCTGGATGCACGGCTACTGCCGTATCCCCAAACATGGTTTCCGGTCGGGTGGTGGCCACAACCAGCGCGTCGTTACTGTCTTTCACTGGATAACAAAGGTGATATAAATCCCCTACACTATCGACGTGATCGACTTCAATGTCCGAAATCGTGGTGTGACATTTTGGGCACCAATTGATGATGTAATTCCCCCGATAAATCAGTCCCTTATTATACAAATGAACAAACGCTTCACGAACTGCTTTAGAGCACCCTTCATCCATCGTGAAACGCTCTCGTTCCCAATCACAGGACGCACCTAGTCGGCGCAACTGCTGTGTAATACGCCCGCCATACTCCTTTTTCCAATCCCAAACCCGTTCGAGAAACTTTTCGCGGCCAAGTTCAACCCGCTTCGTTCCTTCTTTAACTAACTGCTCTTCTACTTTAGCTTGGGTGGCTATTCCCGCGTGATCCGTCCCAGGCAGCCAGAGCGTGTTGTAGCCCTGCATCCGCTTAAAGCGTGTCAAAATATCTTGAATTGTGCTGTCCATAGCATGCCCTAGGTGAAGTGCACCCGTAACGTTTGGCGGGGGCATCACGATGCTAAACGCTGGGTTTTCCTTGTTCACTTTCGCATGAAAAAAGCCCTTCCCCTCCCAATAACGATATAATTTGTCCTCCACGAGGCTAGGGTCATAGGTCTTGGCCATCTCTAATTTTTCCGACATATATCTTGAACTCCTTTCTA
>DHWG01000005.1:0-201 GCA_002413075.1 Desulfosporosinus sp. UBA5188
TCAAGAATTGCATCTTCTTCACACTCATAATTCCACATTCGTGTCCCACCTAAGGCTGGCCCTAAGGTCGTATCATGTATACAGATGATCGCTTTTAAGCCTGAGGTCTTATCCTGACATATCACCAACTGTTCATAATCGTATTTCTCTAAGTATTCAAAAATTTTCATATACATCCTCCTCAGGTTTTCTCTATGTCTT
>DHWG01000005.1:417-676 GCA_002413075.1 Desulfosporosinus sp. UBA5188
TCATTGAAATTCCTCCTTATGTTTATCTTCTCTAGATGTCCTATTAATTTTTAATGCAATAAGAGTGCCAAATTTTTATAGTTCATCGGTCTAAATTTAATTTTATTTAAATATGTGAATTATCTGACTTCAGCAGGGTTTATCACGCTTGAATCTTTTACTACATGGATGGTGACACGCAATTCAGCCCTTCATAGAGTCTCTAATAGTGCAATATTTTTCATTATACGCAAAAGAATGCTTGCAATATATTGCAAGC
>DHWG01000005.1:761-14942 GCA_002413075.1 Desulfosporosinus sp. UBA5188
TGCTTGCAATATATTGCAAGCATTACAGTTTTCACATCTTAAACACGATCATTTATACGGTTAAACCATGACGTTCAAGTTTATAGTAGAAATTACGAATCGACATTTTAAGTTCCCTTGCCGCCTTCGTTTTATTCCCTCCTGTTTTTTGTAAGGTGGCTAGTAGGAGTGCACGTTCCCACTCCCTCTGCAATCCATCAAATCCTACGTCACCCTCGGACAGTCCCTGGAGTGCCTGACCAGCAAAAGGCTCCTCGAGAGCATTTTGCATAGAAAGGGTTAAATCTGGAAGATGATGTTTTTCAACCACCGTTTCACCGATTCGCATGTTGATAATTGCTCTGCCTATAATGTTTTCTAATTCACGGACATTTCCCGGCCAATTATATCGCATCAAGATTTGTAAACCATCATCACTAACCTGTTCGACACATCGACCATAGTCCTGATTAAAGCTTCCTATGAGATGGTGGATCAGAATGGGTATATCCTCTCTGCGCTGTCTTAATGGCGGAATAATGATGGGTATCACGTTAAGACGATAATATAAATCTTCGCGGAATTTACCAGCCCGTAACTTCTCTTCCAAATTTGCATTCGTAGCGGCTATGATCCGAACATCGACGTTCAAGGAATGATTATCTCCAACTTTTACGATTTCTCGTTCTTGCAGAACGCGTAAGAGCTTCGTTTGCAAGTTTTGACTAATTTCTCCAATCTCATCAAGGAAAATAGTTCCCCCATTGGCTTCTTCAAAAAGGCCCACTTTCCCCCCACGTTTGGCTCCAGTAAAAGCCCCCTCGACATAACCAAACAACTCGCTCTCCAAAAGGCTATCGGCTAAGGCAGCACAATTAACTCGGATAAATTGGCCTTTTTGTCGTTCGCTTGAGCTGTGAATAGCATGCGCGAACAGTTCTTTACCCGTCCCACTTTCTCCGCGCAAGAGAACAGTTGCCGGCGTTACGGCTGCACGACCCGCTTGTTCAATGGTTGCTTTGATCGTTTCACTTTCACCCATGATATCTCTAAACGTATATTTCGCTTCCAAATGGCGAATTAACCGTTTTGCCCTTTCCAATTCCTCGGAAAGTTTATGAATTTCTGATATATCTTGAAGCACGCCCACCGTACCTCTCAACTTGCCCGAAACGATGATGGGCGCAACATTGACAATGACTTCTTTACGTTTAGGCCCTACTTTCATGGAAATCCCTTTAACGGCTTGCAGGGTTCTTAAGACCTGGACGTGCATACTTTCGCCTTCTGCAATGTCCACGGTCGGGGGTTTACCAATGACGTCTTCTGCAGTCAAACCCGTCAAACGGGTGTACGCAGGGTTAATTAATATCCCGAGTCCATTTTCATCCACGACAGAAATGGCATCCTGAGTTGAATTAATAATAGCCGTAAGAAGTATGCGCACCTCTTCAAGTGAGTTAACTTTACCCTTAAGTTCCTCATAGACCGTCATATCCCCTGATCTCCTTTCGCTAATGCCGTAAGCACTCTCGCTTTCATCCTACATTATTTCTTCAAATGAAAAGGAACCGTGGTAACAATCACGTCTTCGTGTAAGATTAATAAGGTTCTCAGAACCAAGCCTGTTTGGTTATGGAGTAAGCGATGCCACCACTTTTTAGTCTGAAACTCAGCAATCAGTACGGTGATATAATCCTCGGGTTGTTTTTGTCGTTCGATTTTATTGATGTAATCAATCAAGGGTTGTATCACCATTCGATAAGGGGAGTAGAGGGTTACCAATTGTGTGCCTGAATTCCATTGATTCCATTGATCCGCTACACTCCTGCCTGCCTCCTTATTGATCGTAATGTGCAAAGCCGTCACGTCACTACTAATGACGTTCGCATAGTTCAGCGTTCTAACAACAATTCTACTTAAACCGGAGATTGGGACAATGACAATGTTTTTTCCGGGTTGACTATTCGGGAGAATTGTGGGATCTAAATCCTTCATAAGCAGATCCGTATCTTCAGCCAAAGGCATAGTCAACTGCTCCGTCACATCCTGATAATGGCCTCGAATTTTACGAAGCATGTAAATCATGACAGGGATAAATATCATCACCAGCCAGGCCCCATAGGAAAATTTTGTAATGCCAATAATTAATACTACAATACCTGTGACCGTAGCACCGACTGCATTTACGGTTGCACGAACGATCCACCCAGAGGTTCTTTCCTTACGCCAATGGACGACCATTCCCGTTTGTGCGATGGTAAATGAGATGAAAACACCGATAGCATATAGAGAAATCAAGTGCTCCGTATTGCCCTGATAAACAATGATTAACAAACCAGCCACAATACTTAGAAGAATAATACCATTGGAAAAACTCAAACGATCGCCCCGGTCAGCAAGATAACGTGGCATATATCCATCTTTAGCTAAGATGGATAGAAGGGGTGGCAAGCCATTATAGGAAGTATTAGCAGCCAAATAAAGCACCACCATCGTCGTAATTTGAATGTAATAGTACAACCAGTTGCGACCAAACGTTAACTCTGCCACTTGTGATAAAGCGGTTACCCCATTAAGGGGGAGAATGTGAAAATGCATGATTAAAAAAGAAATACCTATAAACATAACGCCAAGAAGTCCAGACATCCAATAGGTTGTTGCCGTGGCATTATCCACTTGGGGCTCTTTAAACATGGGCACACCATTGGAGATAGCCTCAACTCCAGTCATAGCACTGCAACCATTAGCAAAGGCCCTGAGAAGGATGAATATAACCGTAAAGTCCCACTGTCTGGCCAAGGATTCTACAGGGATAATGGGTGTCTGGTGTGTAAAAGATTGAAAAACACCCCATATAATCAGAACTAGTATGCCCACTATAAAACTATAAGTCGGCAGAACAAAAGCCTTGGCGGATTCTTGGACTCCGCGCAAGTTAATTAACATTAAGAGTGCAAATAGTACCAATAAATCAATGATCACATCATGTTTCGCTATTGCAGGAAAAGCAGAGGTAATCGCCGCTGTCCCAGCGGAAACACTGACGGCAACCGTTAATGTGTAGTCAGCAAACAAAGCGGAGGCTGCTGTTAACGCTGATATTTCCCCCAAATTTTTTTGGGCTGCAGCATAGGAACCACCACCTAAAGGATTTGCTTTAGCCACCTGAACATAAGAGGTTGTGACAATCGCCAATAAAATCAAAATGACAATAGAAATAGGCCCTAAATAACCATAAGTCAACAAACCAGGTACCGCTAAGACTAGCATGATTTGTTCTGGCCCATAAGCCACTGAGGAAAGTGCATCCGAGGAAAAAATTGCGAGTGCCTTCCATTTAGGCAGCTTTTCAGTGGCCATTTCTTTATTATGCATTGGTTTTCCGAGCAGTTGGCGCCTTATTGAACTCAGCAAAATTCTTTCCACCTCTATTACATTACAAATAATAAAGAACAAACCTCTCACATCTAAGAGGTTTGTTCTTTATCTTATTACCAACAACCGTTCTTAAGATACCCAATTCATGAAGTTGAAATCCACTTATACCTCGGTCCTGATGAGTTTAGTACATCATCGACATACGCAATTTATCAGCGACCATGGCTACAAATTCTGAATTTGTAGGTTTACCACGATCGACATTAATGGTGTAACCAAAATAGCGATTCATGAAATCAACGTTTCCTCGATCCCAAGCCAATTCTATCGCATGGCGAATTGCGCGTTCGACACGACTTGGTGTCGTTTTATATTTAACCGCGATCATCGGATATAGTTCTTTAGTAACGGCTCCAAGAAGCGATACATCCAGAACTACGTTCACGATAGCATCCCGTAGATACTGGTACCCTTTGACATGGGCTGGTACCCCCATCTGATGGATCATTCGCGTGACTTCAACTTCATAATTAACGGTCGTCGGTGGCAATATACCATTTGATACTTGAGAGTTTGACATATTACTCACATTTACCCCAGCCTTTGTTGGTTGAACACCATTGACGGACTCCGAAAAATCATCGTGTATTTGGCGAATTCGTTTACCCAAGGTTTCCAACTCAAATGGTTTTAATATGTAGTAATCAGCTCCAAGGTTTACGGCACGTTGGGTCATAGCTTCCTGTCCAAACGCTGTTAAAATAATGATTTTAGGTCTTTGAGCTGAATTTTGAAGTTCTTCAAGGACACCTAAGCCATCAAGAAGGGGCATAATAATATCTAATAGCACAACATGAGGTTTTTCGCGGGAAATTAATTCTAGAGCCTCATTCCCATGATAGGCAACCCCAACAAGTATCATATCTTCTTGCCGTTCTATGAATTTTTTGATTACCTCGACAAATTCCCGGTTGTCATCTGCTAATAAAACTCGAATAGGCCTTTGCATTTCCCAGGATCCTCCTCATTTCCACCATGTTAAATTAATATTTCGACAATTGTTTTCTATACTCCTTCTTTTAGATCGGTAGTAATTGAAGAAAGAGCCGACTTTTTATCAAAGACGACTCTTTCTTCAATATTTTTAGATTCTTAAGCGGCCTGATCATTTGCCAACTCATTACTCTCTTTAAGCATGTTTTGGATAAAAACACCATATCCACGCTGACTATCATTGACAAAAACATGTGTCACTGCACCAATAATTTTACCATTTTGAACGATTGGACTTCCACTCATCCCTTGGATAATACCACCTGTGATCTCTAAAAGCCTTGGATCTGTTACTCGCACAATCATGTTTTTACTATCTGCCCTATTATGCATGACTCGATCAATATTTACATCAAATTCCTCAATTTTCTCTCCTTGAATGACGGTATAAATTTTAGCAGGTCCAACTTTAACCTCTGCTTCCCATCCCACAGGGATTGCTTCTTTGAAATATGGGTTAACAATTAAACCATTCATTTTACCGAAAATGCCCGTGATCGTATTTTTTTCAATGGTTCCAGTAAACAATGAATTCATCACAAAGGAACCAATTTTCTCACCCGGTTGACCCCGTTTACCTTTTTCAATGGCATAAATTGTTGAAGCAATTATTTTTCCATTAGATACTTCTATTTTTTGGTTGGTATCTGCATCCGTTATGACATGTCCTAACGCACCATATTGTTTTGAAACTGGGTCTAAGAAAGAGAGAGTGCCAACACCTGCTGCTTCATCGCGAACAAATAAGCCCATTCGAAATCTTCCAGTCTCTACACAAAAAACCGGTTTAATAATCTTTTCAATGATTTGCTCTTGATGTTTATAGACCACAGTGGCGTGACCATTTTTCTCTCCCGCCAAATGAACTTCATTTGACACATCCTGATCTGTGCTGACCTCTTTGTTATTAACTTTCAATAAAATATCGCCTACTTCGATTCCAGCATCCTTAGCAGGAAATACTTTTTTTCCAGTTTTGTCGACAACTCCCGCCTGCCCAACAACCATTACACCCTTTGTTTTCAAAGTAACGCCGATTGATTGTCCGCCTGGTATCAATTGCATTGGCTTCATGACTTCAACTTCACCTTTACTTAAGGGAAAAATTCCGAAAAGCTTATAGGATACTTCTAATTTTTCAGAACTCAGTGCATTTGACATCACCGTTGAGGCAGGAACCGTTTGATTCAAGGGCTGTTTATCGACCTTAATAATTTTAGACCAGACATTTTTTATTGGGCTTCCCTCTTTACTGATAAGAAAATGATCATTCGAAAGTTTCACCAACTGTTGAAAGTTTGGGTTGAAACTAAGGAAGGTACAGAACAAGAGACTTAAGAATACTAAAATGCTCTTCTTTTTCACTTTCTTATCATCCTCCACTCCTATTTCTCCCCATTTCTCTTCCTTTTTTCCTCATAAAGTTAAAACGAATTCTATGTTAAACTAACCATTATTGAAACGTTTCATCCTGTGAAAAACGTTCCATCTTATCTAAATAAATGGCAATTTAGACAGAAAAAAGACTGCATAATTAGTTTTTGCAGTCTTTTACATAGATAATCCCATTATTTAATTGTTGTGCCATAATAAGTTTAATTGTTTATCGCCTAAAATTTAAAGCTTTTTAAAGCCGATAACTCACGTTAGTTCAAGAATGTTTTCCAGACCGCTGCCACAGCTCCTGAGCGTGTTTACGGGTTATTTCGACTTCTCCGCCGCCTAGCATGCGAGCTAGCTCGTCAATACGCTCTAATTCTGGCAAAATCTCGACCTGTGTTCGTGTTCTTGCACTATTGACCTCTTTAGAGATGCCATAATGGGCGTCTGCAAAGGCTGCCACTTGAGCCGCATGAGTAATACAAAAAACCTGTTTGCTGACGGCAATCTTCGCCAGCTTTTCGCCCACTTTATGGATTGTCCTGCCCCCAACGCCACTGTCAACCTCATCAAAGATAAAGGTTCCGACCGACTCAACTTGAGCCAATAAACTCTTTAAAGCCAGCATTAAGCGAGACATCTCACCTCCAGAAGCAACTTTTGCCAGAGGTTTAGGGGGTTCCCCGAGATTAGCCGAGAAATAAAATTCTGCCGTTTCTGCGCCACCGGTTGTTGGCTCTGGGTTCGGCACAAATCGAACTTCAAAGCGACTTCTCTCTAAGCTCAGGTCAGCAAGTTCAAGGATTAGCCCAGCCTCGATCCTTTCAGCCACTTTAAGACGCTTGTGACTGAGCCGCTCTGCGACCGTTTTATAGGCTTTGAGCGTTAATGCCTTTTCTTGATGAATCGTTTCAAATTGTTCCTGGATATGCGTGATTTGATCTAGCTCCTCAAGCATTTTCAAACGTCTTTCCAAAACGTCCTTCAAGTCTGCGCCATATTTTCGAAGCTTATTTAACTGGATAAGCCGTTCTTCAATCTGCTCGAGCCTACCCGGATCAGACTGGAAGTCATCCTTATACAGCCTAACTTGGTCGGCCAAGTCTTCTACGGCATAATAGATGGATTCGACTTGATCGAAAACGTTAAAAGCCTCATCCAAGCGAGCAAGTTCTTGAAGGTCCTTACGCGTTTGACCTAACAAGTCAAAGACGGCGAGCTGGCCCGCTGAGCCCTCATAAAGTGCAATATAAGCTTCAGAAACCAAATTGGTAATACGGTCCGCATTGGTTAAACGTTTTTTCTCCTGGTTAAGATCTGCCTCTTCTCCTGGAAGAGGATTAATCAGATCAATTTCTTCAATTTGATAACGCAGGATTTCCTCTCTCTTTTGGCGTTCCTCTTCGGAAACAGACAGCTGTCGTTCTTTGCGAATCATAGCATTATAAGCTTTCGCAGCTTCATTGACTGAGCGAACGTCGTCTTGAAGCCCCCCGAGCGCATCTAGGAGGTCTCTATGAGTTTCTGGGCGAAACAGTGACTGATGGTCTATCTGGCCGTGAATATCCACCAATCCTTCGCAAAGCGAACGATAGAGAGAGAGTGGAACAGTCCGTCCCTGAAGGCGGCAGATGTTTTTCCCGGAGACATTCATCTCTCGATAGAGAAAGAGCTGGCCTTCTTCAACGGGATAACCGGCCAATTCAAGCTTTATTAAGCACTCTGGGGGAAGATCTTCGAAAACCCCCTCAACTCGTGCTTGCGCTTCCCCATGTCGAATAAGATCTGCACTGGCTCGCCCGCCTAAGAGCACCCCCAGCGCATCAATCAGCATTGATTTTCCTGCACCCGTTTCTCCCGTGAAAACCGTTAACCCTCGGCCAAACTTTAAGCGTACTGCTTCCATTAGACCAAAATTCTCAACGTTCAACTCAGCTAGCATAAGGCTCCTCCTATCCAAGCAAGGTGGTAATCCGTCCTAGGACACCCGAAACAGCTTCTTTCGGCTTGATGACCAAAAGAATTGTGTCATCCCCTGCAACTGTACCGATGACCTCTTCCCAATTGCTATTATCCAAGACGGCTGCTAAAGCATGGGCATTTCCAGGAATCGTTCGTATGACGATGAGGCTTTCTGTGTCATTAATCGAAACCACGGTTTCACGAAGCAACCGCTTTAGCCGATCTCGTAGATTCGTCGGATGCACTTCAGTCGGGACCGCATAACGGTAATCCTCTCCAGCACTAGGGACTTTAATGAGACCCATCTCTTTAATATCCCTGGAGACCGTTGCCTGCGTGACATCAAAGCCGGTCAGGCGTAATCGATCAGCAAGATCTTCCTGTGTGCGAATGATCTCCTTCGTAATGATTTCTTGAACTTTCATTTGGCGTCGAGCTTTCATACACTAGCCTCCCAGTTCTTATAAATGAACAATCATGCGCTCTCACTCATGCCAACGATCCCTCAGCTTCTCGCGCACCACTTGAGGGAAACTTCGGGTCCCTAACCGAATTAGTTGAGCCTTGATAGGAGACGAAGTGATCATGACTGTTTCTCCGGTGACGATCCTCACACTATTCCGCCCATCGAAAGTCACTAGGCATTGCTCTCCACTGCTTAATATAATTTCAATTTTTTCCAGATCCGAGACCACCACGGGGCGTGCCGATAAGGAATGCGCTGCTAAAGGCGTCAGCAAAATTGCTTGAACATTGGGACTGATGATGGGTCCACCTGCCGAAAGAGAATAGGCCGTAGAGCCGGTTGGTGTCGAAACTAGCAGGCCGTCAGCCGGATAACTTATGGTCGGTTCCCCCGACAGATTCGCTTGAAGCGTAATGACCGGGTCCGTACTCTCTCTAGAAAACACCACATCATTTAAGACGAGGTGCGTCAGATCGACCTCACCAACCCGCTTCACAACGGCCCTCAACATCAAACGCTCTTGAATACTATAATCCTTACGCAGAACCTTTTCTAAGGCACCAAAAACGTCCTCTCGCTCAATTTCGCACAAGAAGCCTAACCGTCCAAGATTGACTCCTAACACGGGTATCCCAAACGAAGCCCCTTCTCGAGCTGCTTGAAGAAGCGTTCCATCGCCACCTAAGGAGATCAGGAATTGGGCTCTCCGTTCTATAATGTCTTTCCATTCTTCTAAGACTTCCCAGCCATGCGCTTCAAACCAGGCTCTAATTTGCAGGCTGACCGTCTGGGCATCCGGTTTACTCATGTTGAGCCATAAACCAACGACTCTTTCCATTCGTTAACCCGTCTCTTTCTGTGCATTCTGAACCACGCGTTCGAGCTCACAATGCCAATCTATTCCTGAACCCTCTTGCAACCCCAACCAAGCAAGGTATTCAATATTTCCTTCGGGCCCACGAATCGGTGAATAATCTAAGCCCAAAACCTGAAAGCCCATAGTTTCTGCTTGGCTGAGGACAAACTCGAGAACTTGTTTATGAACGGCACGATCTTTTACAACGCCCTTTTTCCCCACATGTTCCCGTCCTGCTTCAAATTGAGGTTTAATTAAAGACAACACTTGCCCATCTTCTTTAAGGATGGCAAGCATCGCTGAAAATATCTTCGTAATTGAAATAAAGGCCACATCAGAAACAACCCAATCCACCGGTTCAGGAAGAGACTCCTTCGTTAGATAGCGGGCATTCACCCGTTCCATAGAGATAACACGAGGATCCGTTTGGAGTTTCCAAGCCAACTGACCGTACCCAACATCCACCGCATAAACTCGTTTCGCACCATTTTGCAAGGCACAATCCGTAAAGCCGCCGGTCGAAGATCCGATATCCGCGACAACCTTATCTTTAAAGGGCAGTGAAAAAGCTTCGACCGCTTTGGCTAGTTTTAGTCCTCCTCGCGATACGAACGGCAATGTTTGCCCTCTCAGTTCGATCACAACGTCCACTGATAATTCCGTGCCAGGCTTGTCCACGCGTTGTCCACCGACAAACACAATACCTGCCATGACCGTTGCTTTAGCCTTTTCACGACTCGTTGCTAACCCGTTTTGAACCATTAAAACATCGATACGTTCTTTCCCTTTACTCACAATATCCCTTCCTTCACTTGCCCATGAGCCGATCGTTCTGGGACCCAGCAACAAGGCGAAGTAAGCGCAAGCGTTCTGCGGCTTGTATAATCCCCTCAACTGATAAGCCATGAACGGCATGAAGCTTGGCAATTGATCCTTGATCCACGAAGCCATCATACCCTATGCGTTCCAGGGCTACGCCACTAATGCCTTCCTCTTCTATAAATTCTAGAATTGCACTCCCCATACCACCTTTGAGGACATTATCTTCTATTGTAATTATTTTCTTGGTCAGCTTTGCATAGTGTGACAGGACTTCGCGATCGAGAGGATTAATATAGCGCAGGTTAATCACCGCCGCCTCAACGCCACGATCACTTAACACCTGAGCTGCTTGAAGGCACGTATGAACCATGGGTCCCACGCCGATCAAGGTTACATCCTTACCTTCTCGTAGAATTTCTGCTTTACCAATGGGGATTTCCTTGAATTCTTTATCCATGAGTACACCCTGACCCGCCGATCTTGGGTAACGCAGCGCCACCGGTCCGTTATGTTTTACGGCCGTAAACAGCATATGTTGTAATTCGTTTTCATCTTTTGGAGCCATGAAAATCAAATTAGGAATTACCCTAAAAATTGATATATCAAAAACGCCATGATGTGTCGGTCCGTCATCCCCCACAACGCCTGCACGATCGATTGCTAAGACAACATTGGCCTTCTGTAAACAGACATCGTGTAGTACTTGATCGTAAGCCCTTTGGTAAAAAGTCGAGTAAATGGCGACGACAGGTTTAAGACCGCCAAACGATAATCCAGCGGCAAAGGTTACGGCATGTTGTTCGGCAATTCCCACATCAAAAAAACGATCTGGAAATTGACTAGCAAACGCTTTAAGTCCAGTGCCAGCCGGCATAGCTGCGCTAATTGCTACAACTTTAGAATCGAGTGTAGCGAGAGCACAGAGAGTTTCACCAAAGACGGTCGTATAGGTGGGTGGCGCCACTTTTTTAATAATTTTTCCTGTTTCCCGATCAAACGGACCCACCCCATGAAAGATATCTGGATTTTCTTCTGCTGGTTTATACCCTTTCCCTTTACGAGTCACGACATGGACGAGTACGGGGCCTTTTTTATGTTTAGCCTGGTTAAGGATCTGTTCTAGCATGACTTGATCATGTCCATCAATCGGTCCCAGATACGTGAAGCCCAGTTCCTCAAAAATCAGGCCTGGAACCAGGAGATATTTCAAACTATCTTTGGCTTTGGCGACCAGTTTAGCCACTTTTTTTCCAATCACTGGAATCCGTTTTAATAAATACTCAATATCTTCTTTTCGTTTATCATACCGTGGGTCAGCCCGCAAGCGACTGAGGTAGGAGGACATGGCCCCTACATTGGGTGAAATAGACATTTCGTTATCATTGAGTATCACAATCATATTGGTTTCACTGTGTCCTGCATGGTTTAAAGCCTCATAGGCCATGCCACCCGTCATGGCCCCATCTCCGATGACTGCCACAACGTTGTGTGCCTCACCCAGAACATCGCGTGCTTTCGCAAATCCCACGGCAGCAGAAATAGACGTACTTGAATGACCGACACCAAAGCAATCACAGTCACTTTCTGTACGTTTTGGAAAGCCAGACAGTCCTTGATATTGACGAATGGTCTTAAACCGGTCCAAGCGGCCGGTTATAAGCTTATGTATATAGGTCTGATGACCAACATCCCAGATAATCTTGTCGCGAGGGCTATCAAAAGTCCGGTGTAACGCCAAGGTAAGTTCTACCACTCCTAGGTTTGACGCCAAATGTCCACCGTTCTTGGAGACCACGTCAATCATTTCTTGCCGAATCTCTTGCGCCAATCTATTAAGTTGGTTCAAATTTAACCTGCGCAAATCCTTTGGCGCATGGATATTCTCGAGCAGTCTCATCCTTCTTGCCCCCTTGTTGTAGTCAACCTATAGCAGAAGACCTACAATGATTCCTAGGCTCACACCTGCAAAGACCTCAAACGGAGTATGCCCAATCAGCTCTTTCAAGCGCTTTTTTTCAATGTTAAGGTTGGGATACATCCGTTCCACCAATTGATTGAGTACTTCCGCCTGTAACCCCGCCGCTCGTCGTACGCCTGCTGCATCATACAACACAATCATACCAAAGACGACCGCGACAGCGAAGATCGGGGAATCCCACCCATAGTATTTCCCAATCCCCAAAGCCAATGCACTCACTGTTGCGGAGTGGGAACTCGGAAAACCGCCTGAGCTAAAAATAAGTTGGAAATTAAGTTTTCTTAACAAGATCACACTCACAAGGACTTTGAGTAGTTGGGCTATAGCCCAAGCAGAAGCCGCTGAAACTAAAATTGCATTGTAAAATATTCCGGGAATAATAGGCATGATAACGACCTCTTTTCAATGCTGGCGTTGTTCAATATAGAAGGCGAGCTCACCGAGAAAGATTGCCGCTTCACCAAAGAGCTTCAGAGCGGCTTGTGCTTTGAGAATTTCGGCATGCAATTGATGCTCTGCGCCTTCGAGGCCTAGCAAAGAAACGTAGGTTGCCTTACCCTGGCGAAGATCGCTTCCAGCAGGTTTACCAAGTATTTCACTGTTCCCTACCACATCTAAAATATCATCTTTTATCTGAAAGGCAAGTCCCAGCGCCTGGGAATAATCGGTCAGAGCCTGAACCTGTTGCTCCGTTCCTCCCGCTAAAATTCCTCCGAGCCTGGCAGAAGCCATCAACAGGGCGCCTGTTTTCCCCTTGTGAATCGCTTCAATTTCTTCCAAGTTCAACGTTCTTCCTTCTCCAGCCACATCCGCAATCTGGCCTCCAACCATACCATCTTTTCCTGCAGCTACAGCCACCTCACGAATAATACGAAGCTGGGTCTCAGGCTTGTTCGCGCCTGGGGCAGCAAGCAGTTCGAAGGCATAGGTTAATAATGCATCCCCCGTAAGAATGGCGTTGGCCTCTCCATAGACCTTATGATTCGATAATCTACCCCTTCGATAGTCGTCATTATCCATCGCTGGTAAATCATCATGAATTAGAGAATACGTATGAAGAAGCTCCAACGCAACGGCAGAGGGCAGGACCGCTTCCACGTCTCCCCCCACGGCAGCCGCAGAAGCGAGCGCCAAAACTGGTCGAATACGTTTTCCTCCTCCGATGAGGGAATAGACCATGCTCTGATTCAAGATTTCTTCGTTCCATGGCAGTTGGACCAGGAACTGCTCAATCATAGTGATATATCGTTGAAAGGTTACCTTGAACACGTTCGTCGTTCATCCTTCCATATCAAAATTTGCTGGTTTTATCTGCAACTGTCCATCCGGGCCTTCTAATAGTATTTCCATCTGCTTTTCCGCTTCATTCAACACGCTAGAACAATACTGAACTAGACCCACGCCGTCCTTAAATAAATTCAAGGCCTTTTCCAAGGGTAGATCTTTTTGTTCCAAATTTTTAACAATTTCTTCTAAATGCTGAAGACCTGTTTCCAAGGAAACCAATTCTTCTTTCTGCTCATCAGAGGTTGCTTTAGCTTCTTCAAGCTCAGAAGGTTCACCAAAGAGGTCGTCCGCCCACTTTTCTTTGCTCATGGATTAAATCTCCTTCTCTAACACTTGACAATGTAAAGTCCCTTCTCCTAAACGAATCCTAATCGGTTCCTGCAGCTCTACCTGACTAGAGGCACGCAGAAGGGTCCCTTCTGCATCGTAAGTCAAAGAGTATCCCCGGCCTAGAATAGCCAAAGGACTCAGTAAATCCAGTTTAGCCGTCAATAGATTTAGTATACCATTTTTATCCGCTAGAAATCTAGTCATGCTCTCTTGAATCCGCATTTGCAGGATATCTAATCGTTGACGATTTTGATCGATACGCCAGAAAGGATCTTTGAGAGGTCCCTTATTGGCAAGTCCTTCAAGCCTATGGCGTTTCCGTTCAATGATCATCGCCATACCGCTTTGTAACTGAAGATTCAGTTGGGCCACATGAGTCTTCAAATCCTGTAAAATTGGTACGGCGAGTTCGGCTGCGGCCGAAGGGGTAGGTGCTCTCAAATCTGCAACGTAATCCGAGATCGTCACATCGGTTTCATGCCCCACCGCGGATATGATGGGTATAACGGAGGCGGCTATAGCACGCGCAACGATTTCTGTGTTAAAGGCCCATAGTTCTTCTAAAGATCCCCCACCACGGCCAAGGATAATCACGTCGACCGCGCCATAGTGGTTAAGCCGAGTGATCGCCTGGGCTAATTCCCGTGGCGCGGCTTCCCCTTGGACTGCAGAAGGCGCCAAAATCCA
>DHWG01000145.1:0-423 GCA_002413075.1 Desulfosporosinus sp. UBA5188
GAAGCGTTTCATATTTGGGATCATCTTAATATGAGATATGAACAAATTGACCTCATCGGTCTATTCTCTGGTTTTGCTCATGATACAGAGTTTAAGGCAATACTTGACCACGGATTATATACTTTTAACAAGCAGGTTAACCACCTTGAACAGTTAGCGCTAAAGCTCAATGTACCACTGCCTAACAGACCGACACTACCTGTCGTGTCTCCGATTGATCCTGAAACTATCAAGGATAAGTTTATGTACCGTAATATTTTAAGCTGGGAATTAACTGCCTTAGATACTCATGTCTGAGCAATCATTGAGACGATCAGGAACGACTCACTGCGTAAGCTATGGAACGAACAACTCAATTCGGAATTAGCGTATTATGATAAATATCTGAAGTATGGGAAAATGAAAGGCTGGACCAGAGTCGTC
>DHWG01000145.1:615-958 GCA_002413075.1 Desulfosporosinus sp. UBA5188
CAATTTATGGGGAGCCAGTGACATAAGTTAAGTTTAACGATAACACCTCTTTTATATGGAGGTGTTTTTTCTTCAAGAATTATGCGTGTCATTCGTGGAAGCAAGAACTAAAATAACACCCATTACGCTTCGTTCAAAAATTCTACATCTTTGTCCCAAAATATTATGCTGAACATATAGTAATTTAGGATTATGTATTGGGTTGTGTCGGAAAACATGTTTCTCATGTGATAAAAGTAATTTCTTAGAGAAAGTAAAGATTTAGGGGGAGTAACAATATGTTTAGACGTCGCGTTGGTTGGAACGGACTAGGTGGTTATGGTGGTCTTAATTCTTCTGGTAA
>DHWG01000145.1:1163-4722 GCA_002413075.1 Desulfosporosinus sp. UBA5188
ATACAGCGAACTTGGGGTAAGCACACTACTGCTTACTGCTTTAGTAATCTAAATCATTTGTAAAAGATTCTTAGCAAAGGCTTCCTTTCAGTGAATATGGCCTAACAATAGCCCCAGCAGCCTTCATTAAAATGACGCTGGGGCTAATAATTAGTGTGTCACAACATAAGGAAAATGTAAATTGTATTACCACGTTTAAGTATAATTGCTCTGTCTTAGCCATTATTTTAGCCCTCCCAATATCTAAACTTGCATACTTATCCTGATCACTATAAGTATGCTCTATATCAGCATTGATATTATGTTTTAGAGATATGAAAAAACTCAGAAGCAAGGGAAGGAAGACATTGACAAATGTCTATAAAAGTAATACATTACGTTTATACGTAAGGTATTACCTACATGTTTAAGCCGTTGGAGGTATGTAGGCGCAAAGTTGAAATGATGAATTAGTCGTTGCAAGAAGAGTCATGTAAAACCTTCAGTTGAATATTAATGAAATGGATAAAAAAATGAAAGAGTTGACAACTATGGATAAGCTTAGTTCTAAAACTAACAATGACAAATATATGCTTTATTTCTCAATTCCAATAGTTATACTCATAGTGATATGTAGCAGCATAGGAATTTGGTATCAAGGATTATATTCAAAGGAAACTGTGGGGTGGTTGTCACAAGTTACGGGACAGGATATTTCTAATCTGATTTTTGTATCGCCTATTCTAATAACTTGCGCTTTCTATGCTTCAAAAGGAAATAAGACGGCAAAAATTATTTGGATTGGTACAATGATCACAAATATCTATTCTTATGTTATCTATAGTTTTGCTCTTCATTTTAATTTTTTATTTCATGTGTATTGTAGTATATTATCGTTATCAATTTTTTCTGTCCTTAATTTTTTCATTAAGAATATTAATGTAAACTTTAAAAATTGGTTTACAGAAAAAACGCCTACTAAGCCAATTGGAATATTTTTATTCATAATCGGTTTAATGTTCTCTTTCCTGTGGCTTTCTGACTCACTTCCTGCAGTATTAACTAATACAGTACCAGAGAGTATTACAAACGATAATTTACTGATCAATCCTGTTCAGGCTTTAGACTTCTCTTTTTATTTGCCATTAATGTTTATTTCTTCTGTCATGCTGATTAAGAAGAAAGTATTGGGATATCTTATGGCACCCATGATGATGGTCTTTGCGATCATAACCAATGTTAATATTATCTGTTTATTGGTTGTTACCATGCAAAAGACCCTTTCTAATAATAGTCCCGTCATTATTGTTTTTTGTATATTCACCATGGTTTCTGTCGTTTTTTTAGGGTCATTTCTTAAAAATATTTCGAAAAATTCCTAAAACGTAAAAAGCTTATGATAAATGCTTTAAATAAAACGTCACAATGCTACCCTCTGTTCAAACGTATTATCGGGTTAAATAAAAGAGACCGCTGTCTTTGGCGTAGTCCCACCAGGCGGGTAAAAATCCGATCTGGGAACCAAACATTCTGCTTAGACTTGCTTATAATGCATGTGTTTGGTAAACTAATGGTGTAATATATTTCTTTATAAGTTAACTGATCTCAAGGAACGTTCTATTGAAGAATATAATGTTTAGGAAGTAAAAGAACATGGAAGATAAAGACCTATTTAGTCGGCGTAATTTTATAAAAGGATCGGCAATTCTCGGCAGTCTTGCAGTAGCGGGAGGTTTCTGGAGGGGGATAGATAATGGGGTATTCAGTACTAGTCAAGGACCGGCCTATGCTGCATGGGAAAATAGCTTTGAAGGCGTCGAAGGAATAGTCAATGCCGCGATCTTGGCTGCGAATGCTCACGATGCGCAACCGTGGCTTTTTAAATTAGGGAACTCGTCCATAGACGTTATGGCAGATACTGACAGGAGCCTTGGCGTCGTTGACCCCTATTCAAGAGAAATGACCATTAGTTTAGGCTGCGCCCTTGAAAACCTAACAATTGCTGCCAAGGCAAAAGGCTTTTCACCAGAAATAACCTATTTCCCCAATAAACAGGACAGGTGGCATATCGCCACAATTGATTTGACGACAATGTCTCCTCTTCCTTCAGAACTCTACGATGCCATTCCCAAGCGTCATATGAACCGGGGGGCTTATGATAAAACTCGTCCAATTTCACCAGGAATTAGCGAGACATTAAATAACCTTAATACGGACAGCTCAGATGTTAGATTATTTTACTTCGATTCCCAAGACGACAAACTTAAAATCGGACAGGCAATGATTCAAGCAACACAGGTCTTAATTAATGATAAGGAACAGATCGACGTTGATCCAAAGTGGATGAGACAGACGTGGCAGGACATTGAAAAATATAAAGACGGTATAACCACAGATGCCCAGGGACTACCCACTCTCACCCGTATCATCGCCAAGATGCTCCCGTCTATGTCCCCAGAACAAAACAACAGATTCTGGCTTGATACACTGAAAGACAAGCACGTCGGAACTGCCGCCGCTTTTGGGTTTATAGCAATACCCGATCTTACGAATAATTTGCAAGTCGTTAAAGCAGGGCAATTATGGGAAAGACTTCATTTATGGGCAACCGCTAAAGGCCTCGGTATGCAGATTATGAACCAGTTGTCGGAACGCAGAGATAGGGAACTGTCACTTAACTTGACACCACAATTCGGAGGTGTGTTACGCGACATCTTACAGACTTCGGAATGGCACAGTATCATTCAGTTTCGAATGGGCTATCCAACGATAGAAGCACTTCCCAGTCCCAGAAGACCCATCAAAGATATTATTGTTTCTAGTATTTAATAGATGATTGCTGACTTCAAATCATATTCCTTTAACTCCGTGTTTTGCCTCTGGGGTTCGGTCTATATGGCCTTACTTCTTTTTCAATTTGGGCTGCTCGCTCTGGAACGACCGAGTTGATTGTAAACATTCAATGAACTGGATGTTAAATTAATGTTAAATTTAACCACAATCCCAAGAAGATAATTATTGATTGTCGTGTAGTTATTTTTAAAAAAATTTGCAGGATTATATACTTATACGAAGAATAATAAAATAACTTATTATTTCATGGCAAGAGATGGATTTGAGTGAATCAATAAGCCTTATCGCTATAGAGAATAGGCGCTTATAAGCTGAATTAGAATTGAGTAACGTCGTAACGTTTAAAGGGATTCAAAGGAGTTGTAAGATTATCAATAATGTAAAAAATTATACAGAAATTGTCGTCCATCATGCACTACAAGATTACCTTCGTAATAACACAATAGCCTGCTCCTGTGAACGCTGTCTTGCTGATATTATGGCACTAACCTTAAACCGTTTACCAGCGCGTTATTATGTTTCAATGCAAGGCGAACTTATTATAAAATCGGAATCGCTCGTCCTCTCAGACCAGGTGCGAGTTATGGCGGATGTTGTCTATGCTGTCCAACAAGTCAGTACTAAACCTTCACATTCTCTTGTGCCTTAATAGCTGGACATTAAGTAGTTCGAAAACAAGAGTGAATGTGTCCCAATTTCTAATAGCTCTGGTAGTATCATGTAGTAT
>DHWG01000145.1:4911-11107 GCA_002413075.1 Desulfosporosinus sp. UBA5188
AGTATCATGTAGTATTCTGAAGTATGAAGGTCAACTGTTTGACAAGGGGGAATCTCTTCCCCCTTAGACGACGGGATTTAGTCAATAATAATTAGAAATGAAATATTTGATGAATCCATGTTACCCAATACGGCAAAATTAATAAGGTGAATAACACGGTCGGAGGGATGACGAGGATTGTGACTTTAACGTAATCTTTCCAGCGTATCTTTACATTGTGCTGCCTCAGGATATGCATCCATATCAATGAAGCTAGTGTCCCGGACGGCAACAACAACGAACCGACGTCACTTCCGATCACACTGGATAGATAAGCAATTTTTAGTGTAAGTGGATCTAAATACATATTCGTTAAAGTTAGAGTTCCAATCAATAAAGCAGGATGATTATTAAAGAAGATGGACATGACGGATATGAGCGTTCCCATCATTAAGCTGGCGTTCATCAAACTACCTGTAACCAACGGCTGAAATACGCTGATCAGCCAATTCGTTAATCCAATATTATTTAAGCCATAGATAATGACATACATACCGTAGGCGAATACGAAAATGTGCCAAGGAGTTTTTTTAAGCAAATCTGACGGAGAGATCTTGGCATATTTCCAACGCCAACTCAGCAAAATCACAGACCCTAAAACGGCTACTAACGCAATAGGAAGACCCAAGTACGATGCGACAAAAAGACTCATCCGTACAAAAAAAACAAAGAGAAGAATATTCCGCATAAATTTGTTGCGGTTTTTGAAGGAGAACGTTTGGATTTCCGGGGAAGCGGCAGGATGATGGTTCGGAGGTTTCGGTGGATGATGCTTTGGCGGATGGCCAGGGGGATGGGGCGGATGACGGACAGGAACCAAAGAAGTGTCGAATTGAAATTTTGTTGAAGAAAGTTTACGTGGCAATTGCCGATAGAAACGTAAAAACAATAGTCCCAATAGCAACAACAAGCCTAGTGTAGCAGGAACAAACATCATGAGTGTATGCATATAAAGTGTCATTCCAACAATTTTCAAGGCAATTAAATTCACGATATTACTTACTCCGATTGGGGCACTCGAGGCAGTAGCAATCAAAGCACCGGAGAGAAGATAAGGAATCTTTTCGTGATTTTTTAGTCTAAAATGTTCGAGTAAGATAAGCAGAATTGGTGTGGTAATTAAAATACTACCGTCGTTGTTAAATAATAAAGTCATTAAAAAGCAAAGTAAATTCACATACCAAAAAAGGCGGATACCAGAGCCCTTTGCTCTTGCCACTAATCCTTCCGCTGCCCAGGTGAAAAACCCGAAGCTTTCCAAAACATTTGCCATCACAATTGTTGCCATGATGGTTATTGCTGCGCCACTAATAGTAGAGGCGATTTTACCTAAGTCCGCTATAGAGACACTTCCACTTAAAAATACCAATAAGGCACCCGCGGTGGCAGGTATCGCTTCATTTATATCGTTTGGGCGCCAGAGAAGAAGAATTAATGTTAGCAGAAATGCAATGACAGTAATGGAAACCATGGGTGAACCAAACATGTTTTCACCTCTTAATTTATTAGAATGTTCTTTGTGATATTCTTTTTCATTTTTCCGTCACTGCTAATTGCATAGTCAGAGATCGGTTCGTCCCTGAATTTTTGTTGATATTCAGAAGTTGTGGGTTCCCTCAGAAGAAAATACAATGAGATCCCGGCTAAAATAATGATAGCTGCAGTAATGAACAATATTTTGACCTCCTTTCAGATGATTCTCAAACATACTGAGGCTTAATAATAAATTGTCACTTGTATTTATCGTGGATAATTATTCCAGATACTTATTAATACGTTACCTGCGTTTCTTTGGTGCATGTTTGTCCAGAACAAGGTGCTAGTTCAGCAGATGACGTTCTCAATGGAGCGTATTTAAGAACCGGTGCATGAATTTAAGCGTTCAATAGACAAAGGCACCAGCATTCCCTCGTGAATGCTGGTGCCTTTGTCATAATCTTTTCTTAAGTTCCATTGGTCATTTTTGGATACTAGCCGCTTACCTCACCTCCGTTTGAATGGCTACAGCCTTTCCAATGATATTAATTTGGCGCATATCTTTGCGCGTAAAAACTAAGTCTGGATAGTTAGCATTCTCTGCATGCAAGGTAATGGTGTCGTCCCCTAGAAAAACTCTCTTGAGCGTTGCGTTATCTCCATCCACCAAGACGGCAGCTATTTCGCCGCTTTGTAGGGTCGATTGCTTTTTAATGTACACAATATCTCCGTCCAGTATCCTTGCGCCGATCATGCTATCCCCCTTGACTTTAAGACAAAATTCGGCATGAACATTATAGGGTTCACAGATATAGCCTTCAATGTTTTCCTGTGCAAAAATCGGTACACCTGCCGCGATAACTCCGACAATCGGAATTCTTCTTGGCAAGCATGTATCCTGCGGATACTTTTCATCGGACCAGCCGAGAAGCCATCCAGGGCTAACCCCTGCTCTTTTAGCAATCCTCTCAACCGCCTCCAGGGAGACCCCCATATCAGCGTGTTCGTACCGGGAGATATTGGCAACGTTCGTACCCAAGAAGAAAGCAAATTGACTTTTATTCATGGCCAACGACTCACGTATTTCTTTGATGCGTTCCGAAAATGCGCTCATGTTGAAGCCTCCTTTTATTGACTATTATAATATATGTTTTCGTGTAACGCAAATTAATGCAAAATATATATAAAATAGTTTTCGTAAAAGCATTGATGAATATTGTAAGAAGTTGTATATTTATAACGTACCACGCAAATATTTTGCGAAATTTTATCGAATGAGGGAGATGAAAGCGTGAAAGCAAGGTATCATCAACTTAAAACAGCCATGTACGCCAAACAAGTTACACAAGATGAATTAGCCAAAGAAATCGGCGTGAGCGAACAAACCCCAAACAACAAGTTAAACAGCAGGGGAGACTTTTACATCAATGAAGCCGAGAAGATCATTGCCTTTCTGGAACTGGAAAAACCCTATAAATTTTTTTTTACTTAAGGTTTACGTAAAACGTAAAATATTAGCGGCCCAGAGAGCGCTGGCGAAACGAAGGGGGAAGATTCAACCATCAACATACCTGAACTAGACAGTGAAAGGGCTCATCGAAATTACCACGAAGGAAAAGCCCTCCGCGCCAACGGAGAGCCACGAGAAAATTAACCATCTATAGTGTACCATAAATCGACTTTAAAATATAAGGGGGAGTGTTCATGAAAATATCCAGACTTGAGGTCAGCAATTTCGTAGGAATATCAGAATTCAAGTTTGATCTTGGTAAAATAAATATCCTCACCGGTCGGGTGGGGTCCGGTAAAACCAGTATCATCGAAGCCATCGAAAAAGGCTTCAGCAACAAAAGCCAACGGGTTGAAGTCATTCGTCATGGTGAAGACAATGCGACCATCTTTATCAAAACCGATGATGGGCTGGAGATCGATCGTAAACTCCGAACCAACAAAGCGGATTATTTGAAAGTTAGAAAGGCCGGCCAAGCCGTCCCGAGCACAGAGAAATTCTTGAAGCAATTTCTCAAGGGTGAGTTGTTCAAACCCTTGGAATTCTGTACTAAAACTCCCGTCGAGCAAGCCAAGATCATTCTGAACCTGCTGGAGATTCCCTGGACCATGGACGACATCTCGAACTGGTTCGGCGAGATCCCGGCTGATGTAAATTACGAGGACCATATCCTACAAGTCATAGGCCAGATCGTGAAGAATTACTTTAGCCAGCGTGAAGTGGTTAATCGTGAAATCGTGGTCGTCAAAGCACAAGTGGCGGGCTACAAAAATGAACTTCCCGCGAACTATGACGGCGAAGCATGGAGATCGAAAAAAGTCGCCGAGTATTATACCGCCGTCTCAGATGCTGAGCACCTCAATAAGCAAAGAGATCAGGCCACGACCATGATCGAAGGCCAAGAGAAACGCATTGCGACGGTGAAGGCAGAAACTGAGACCGAAAAGCAAACCAAGCGCAACGAAATGAGCCAAAGGCGACACGAACTTGAGGAAGGAAGGCAGGGTATTGTCCACAAGATCGAAACCCTGAAAAATGGTATAGCCCAGAAGGACCTCTTGCTGGAGCAGTCAGACGATGCCTATAACCTCGAGCTTGAACGCAACTATTTACAGCTCAGGGATGACTATACCCTGAAGAAAGACCGGGCCAGGCAGGAGATCCAAGGTGGCGTCAAGGCCCTGGAACAACAGGTTGTCGATTATGAAAAAACGATCTATGGGAAGGACTTGGAACTGACGTCTCTGGAAGGGCTTGAAGAGAACGCCTTGATCGGCCTTGGCGAAAAAGCGGACGAGCGGATCAAGACCGAAGAGGCCAAGATAGAGAGCTCACGGAAGATCCTGGCCGAGACCGTCGTCGTCGACGTTGAGCCCTTACGCCTGGCCGCTGCGCAAGTGGCGCACATGCAGAGCTTCCTGCGCGATTACGACTTGATGGCGTCCCTGATTCGAGAGAAGTTGGCGCCCCGCGAAGAACTCTCCAAGCTCCTGAGTGCTAGAATCGATAAGGGGCGTGGGATGCCCACCGAGTTACTGAAGATTGCTGGGCTACCGATTCCAGGAATATCCGTGGACGGTGAGGGGCAAATCCGGATTGGGAAGACACTGATTGATGGGTTGAGCGAAGGCGAGCAACTTGAATTGGCCTTTAGAGTGGCCAAAGCCCAAGCCGGACAGTTGAAGCTGATCTGTCTGGACGGCTGGAACAAGATCAACCCGTCAGCGCGGACCTGGATCGAGAAGGAAATCAAGGAGGACGAGTTTCAATATGTCGTGGTATCCACGGAAGACGGGGACCTGACCATGAACGTTTCCGAAGGAACGGCCAAGGGGGCGATTTAATGCTCCTATTGACGCATGATAATTATCATAGCCTCGAAGCCAATTTGGACTATATGTCGCGCAGCCAGTACACAGGGTTTGTTTACGAGTGCGAGGCCAAAGAAATGGCCAAGTTATCCGATGTCTGGGTGGAAGTGCTGACCACCGCTCAGGAGGTGGGTCAATATGTGCATAGCTGGAGCGCCGGTACTCCCGAGGCGTTTATGATGAATCACCGAACCATGTTTACCAAAGCGTCGACCTTGAGAGCCGAATATCTCGTCGCGAACACGATGATTAACTGTCTCCAGGAAGATCTGTTTGTGATGTCTCACCTGGAAGGCGTCAAGGAGAAGATTATGACGGCCGATATGTTTGGCGTAACGTGGAAAGTCATGGCCAACGTCCAGAGCACTGAGCGCCGCCAAATCATTGACTTAGCCACCACCAGAAGTATCACCAAGAAGGTATGGGACGAGGGGACTAGGTTACATGTCTCCTTCCTTGAGCTCTATAAATCTCCTCTAAAGGCCGCCATCTATACGGAAGTCGAGCGGATCGCTCTGGGAAGAGCCGACGGGGACTGGTCCGAGTTTTTGCTCGTAGCCGTCAGTAAGGAGAAGTATCCAGATAAAGCGGTGATCACCATGACGGACCCCAATCGATCCGCCGCGGAGCTAGCGAAAGTTGAGCTAAATATGCCGAGAATTATCGCGCTCAAGTCAGGCTTGGAGGCACCGATACGTTGTGAAGGCTGCGACTACTGCCGCGCAACCAAGGTGCTGAGTGCCGCCATTAACTATTTAGAGTTATGAGACCCTAGGGCCGGGTTCATCCCCGGCTATTGGCAAAGGTTCTGAGCGAGGTAATTCAGTCTTCAGGTGTGATGCGTCTTAACACTGTTTTATAAGGGGGGGAGGTTTTCAAGTGTCATGGATCGAGAGTAATCAAGAAGTTGGTAGACATCCCAAAACCAAGAAGCTTGCTAGATTGTTAGATGTTTCAATCGTCACAGTGGTTGGGCATCTTCATTATCTCTGGTGGTGGGCAATGGACTTTGCTCAGGATGGCTACATCGGTAAGTACGATGAATTCGATATTGCGGAAGCGTGCCTGTGGGTAGGGGATCATCAATCGTTTGTTGAGGCGCTCATTCAGTCTGGATTTGTCGACAAAACAGAATCGGGCTTGTTGATCCACGACTGGTTTGAATATGCTGGCAGGTTGATCATCCAGAAGGATATGAAGCGAGAAAAAACCAACGAAAGGGTGAAACGCTTTAGAGATAAATCAGCAAAAACCTGTAACGCTGATGTAACGCTCCTACCGTACCTAACCTAACCGTACC
>DHWG01000164.1 GCA_002413075.1 Desulfosporosinus sp. UBA5188
GTTAACACACATCTGTTTTTTAGTCAATCCATCTTAAGTTGATGACATTGCTTTAATGCTGCCTCTTTTTTTATTTCTAAATATTTATATTTTATGGAATTAAGGGTATTAAAGAGAACCGGAGATGGTATTGGAAAAAGATGACGAGTGGAGAAGATATGTGGGTGCATAGTTGCGAAGAACTGCGCATTAGTCAGGCATTTGACGTTCGATTTGTGGTATACAGAGAAGGGGTTGGCAGAGCGGAAGGAGAAGTTATACATGGTAAAATAAGTTAAAAGGGGCGAAAACTATGAACCTACCTCTGGCCTCAAATGTCAAACAAAAAAGGTCATCTCTTAAAAGTTCATATTTATGGAATTCTCTCCTAGCCAACTGGCATTATCATTTTGGAAGGACCGGTGAGGCTATCTTAAATTGGGTGGATTTATTAAATTATGATTCACCTAAGCCACGATTAAACGTGGTGCGATCTTTGATCGACGCGCAGGGTTTTCAAGAAGCAAGAGATTATTTAGAACTTCAAGAAAGTAATGTTGAATCACCGGAAATGAATTATCTGCTGGCGCAATGTTATGTCGGTCAAGCACTTATTCCACAGGCTAAGAAGAAAATTGAGCAGGCCATCCATATTAAGCCACAGAATTCGATTTACTGGGACTTATTAGCGGATTGTTTTCTTGAATTGGGAGATTGGCGTGAGGCGATTAAGTCACTGGATAATTCATTGCGGGCAGCACCTAAACATGCTGAAACTAATTTTCGTCTCGGAATTATCTATGCTTTTCATGATCAATATATGGAAGCATTAATGTGTTTTCAAGGATGTTGCCAACTTCAACCTCATAAATCCTTATATTGGGAAATGAAGGCTGAGATGCATCTGCGGTTAGAACAGTTAACCGATGCTTGTCAAAGTTTTGAAAAGGCTCTTCGTTATGGAGGAACGCCAGACTTAGCAGCAAGATTAGCGTACTGTTATATTCAAAACAAACAGATCAAAAAGGGAATTAAGTATTATAAACTCACTCTAAAATATGAGCCGGATCATTATGATTCATTAAGCAACCTTGCAGCCGTCTATCAAAACCAAGGCCTTTCTCAGGAAGCATTAAATTTGTTGGAACGTGCAAAGAACATTTTTCCGAAGGACCCTATATTGCTCAATAACTACGCTTTCACGTTGGTTCATCAGGGGCGAACTAGAAAAGCAGCGGAGTATTATCGTGAGGCTTTGGAATTGACACCCAACCATCCACTCATTCTATATAATTTATGTGTTTGCCTCACACGCAAAGGAAATTGGCAGGAAGGCATTACATTACTAAAAAAACTTACGGAAATAGACCCCAACCATTCAGCAGGGTGGGCATTGCTGGGAAATGTATATGATCAAATCGATCAATTTGATACAGCGATCGACTGTTTCAATAAGGCACTGAAGTTAGCTTAATGGAGAGGGGAGAAGCCCTTCTCTTTTTTTTGCCCTAAAGTTTTAAACTCGAATTTCCAATATTTCATTTTCTTTTGGAAATAATAATGTTAAAATAGAATGTAATATGTCATATAAGGAGAAAAAAATGTTTCAGGTATGTGTTCAAGCGCATTTCGATGCTGCTCATTTTATCCGTAACTATGATGGAAACTGTGCAAATTTGCATGGTCACCGTTGGAATGTTGTTGTTTGTATTGAGGGTAAACAATTAGATCATTTGGGGATGTTACTAGATTTTAGTGATGTTAAACAGACTATTCGGGAAAAATTGAAGTTAATGGATCATAGTTTGCTTAATGACTTGCCTTCATTCGGTTTAAAAGGGGTCAATCCAACAGCTGAGAACCTCGCACAATTTATATTTAAGGAACTTAAGAAGGACTTAGTCCTTACGGAAAAGCGCTTAGCATGGGTTCAGGTCAACGAATCACCTGATGCATGGGCCATTTTTAAGGAGGACTGATGGTGGGTCATGAAATATATAGTACTCCACAAACCCCTAAACTATGATGGTCGTCAACTTCAATCGTTATTTACCTATAAAAACTTTGGGCTTATGGGTGATAGCATGTGCATATTCAGAGGCACGTGCCGTGTCGAACAAAACGAGATGGTCGACATGGAGGATGTTTTAGCTCAGGACTGGATCTACAGCGAAGACATGCTGCATTTTATAGTGGAACACTTTGAAATGGATTTGGAGAAAACGATTATTCGGCAACGTTTACTCATCGCTACAATTAAAGAAGAATTAGAGAGACTTGGAGTTATGACACTGAGCCGGAGTGGAGATGATCTCTATGAAGGCGATAATAAACTCTCTGTGAGTATTAGTACCCTTTCACCAGTCTCCACCTTGATCCATTGTGGGATTAATGTGTCCAATAAGAATACCCCGATTCCCACTATTGGTTTGGAGAATCTTCATATTGAGGACGTTATATCGTTCGGGGTCAGCGTCGCTAAACATTATTGTGATGAGGTAACGTCAATGCGGCTTGCTAGATGTAAAGTCCGAGGAGTTCAGTAATGCATAATTTGCCAGTAACAGAAATATTCTCGTCGATCCAGGGAGAAGGTCCTTACGTCGGGGTCCGACAAATATTCCTTCGTCTCCCAAAGTGCAACTTGAGGTGTCCGTATTGTGATACAGAGACTAAGGTGCCACAACAGGTTCGAATTGAGAAGGTACCAGGCACTCGGTTGTTTAGTACGTTAGAAAATCCGGTACCCTTGAATCAGTTCATTAACCTGCTCCAGACTTTTGATTTTTCTATCCATCACTCGCTGAGTGTCACCGGTGGAGAGCCCCTTCTTTGGGCGGACGAACTACAGGTTTTGTTACCCTTGATCAAAGAGGAAGGTTTAAATATCTACCTTGAGACCAACGGGACTTTGCCCGATCAACTTTTGCAAATATTACCGGTGGTCGACGTGATTAGCATGGATATTAAGTTGCCGTTTGATCATAAAACTTATTGGGATGTCCATGAAACCTTTTTGCGATACAGTACTCAAAAAGAAGTTTTTGTTAAACTAGTTGTCAATCAAAATACACCTTTAAAGGACCTTCAGCAGGCCTGTGATTTAATTGCTAGGGTTGACCCGTCAATCCTAACAATTCTGCAACCTGTGACTCCAGTGCAAGGTATCCAGAGTCCCAAACCTAAGCAGCTCTTAGAATGGCAAAGCCTTTTGCTTGAGAAACTTAGCAACGTTCGCGTCATTCCTCAAACGCACGTTTTTATAGGACAACTATAGAAATTTGTTACAGGAAGGACCATAGTAAAGGAGAAATAGTTATGGGGATGGATTTAGAAAAGATTGAGAAAGCAGTTTACATGATTTTGGAGGCAATAGGAGAAAACCCTGACCGTGAAGGGTTAAAGGATACACCGAAAAGAGTCGCTAGGATGTATGCCGAAGTATTTGGAGGGTTACAAGAAGACCCTAGTCGTCATTTGAAAGTGCAATTTTCAGAGGACCATGAAGAGATGGTTATTGTTAAAGATATACCAGTGTATTCTATGTGTGAACATCATTTGGTACCATTTTATGGCAAGGCGCATGTTGCTTATATCCCGCGCAAAGGAAAAATAACTGGTTTGTCTAAATTCGCTCGCGTCGTAGAAGGGTTTGCTCGTAGACCACAGTTGCAGGAACGCTTGACGTCGCAAATCGCCGATGCAATTATGGAAGAACTTGCTCCACTGGGTGTTTTGGTGGTGATTGAAGCAGAGCATATGTGTATGACGATGCGGGGGGTCAAAAAAGCGGGATCACAAACAATAACCTCAGCAGTACGGGGGATATTTAAGACAAAACCTATTACAAGATCAGAAGCATTTTCACTGATCCAAGGACAAAGACGCTAAGAAAGAGGTAACACGGTGGATGAGCAACAGACTAATCCGTCCGATCGACCAGGGAAAATAGAACTTATTGCGACACAGCGGCTCGACACAAATGGCGAGCTTTATAAGGTCGTTGATTTTCTCAATAAGAATCTAAAAGATTATAAACTTATGTTTGGTCTGACAAAAAAAGAAGATAAAATGATTATTTCTGTTTACGAAGTCGAGTGATTGGGGGAAGGTCATGCATATTTTACTGACCAATGATGATGGCTATAATGCACCTGGGATCCAAACCTTATATCAAACCTTGAGATCGCAGACAAACCATGAAGTGAGCATTGTTGCCCCAGAAGGTCAGCGCTCGGCCACAGGTCATTCTATCACTTTATTTCAGCCATTATTTCTCACAGAATATAATCTTGGTGGAGTGCAAAAGGGGTATGCCGTTAGTGGTACCCCATCTGATTGTGTCAAGCTAGCCATTCAAGGTGGGCTGGTTTCCAAACCGGATCTAATTATTTCTGGAATTAACCTCGGCCCCAATTTAGGCACGGATATTTTTTATTCCGGTACAGTGTCTGCAGCGATGGAAGGGGTATTACTAGGCGTGCCATCACTTGCGGTGTCGCTAGCAAGTTATGAATTTATAAATTTTGAACCAGCTGCAACCTACTTGGCGAAGCATTTAGATTTTATTGTCCAGCATAATCAAGAGGTTCTCATGAATATTAATATTCCTGGTAAACCTCAAGATGAGTGGCGTGGTGTGAAAGTGACGAGGTTAGGTAAAGCAGTTTATGAAAATGTGTTTGAACGACGAGTTGACCCTCATGGAAGAACGTATTTTTGGCAGTGCGGAAGTTTAACACAAGATCTTGAATTAGATACTGATTTAAGAGCGATCCAGGAGGACTTTATTTCAATTACTCCAATGCATAGCGATTTTACGGATTTTGCGTCCGTTCAAGCTTGGAAAACTATTTTTGATACGAGTCAGAAGATATAAACTGACAAAATCTCACTGGTAAGCATAAAAGGGTACAGATTGCCTGTACCCTTTTATGCTTAATTGACAGGGAAGTGCTATTTGGCGTTATAGGCTCTTGTAAACGGAGGTAAATTTTAGATGATTATTGGAACTTTTATATTTTACTTTGTCCTTTTTATAGTTTTCTTTTCTTTACCAGGATTAAGAAACAAAGAAAAATCAAATACGCTCTTTAAGTTTTTAGCTATCCCAGCTCTTTTTGCTGTAGGTATGGCCTTTTTGTCTTTGATCAAAGTGTATTTTGTCTATAAGTTATTGGGTCTAGTCTTTATTCTTGTGACGGGTCTCTTATCGTATTGGCAATGGGGGCAACAAATTCGTCGTTGGTGGAATTAGTGGCTTTAAAGGTTTAAAGGGGAAGGTATTTTCCAAGCCAAGGAAGTCGTTTTAAATCGGCTAAGGTGACCCCACCATTAAAAAATAGGATGATCATGTAAAGGGCAAATCCAACAGAAAATTCTATAAGATACCATGCAACACGGCTCCCTATGATAGGATCTAACAGGTGAAAAATTAGAAGCATTCCGATGCCCCCGCTGACTGGTTGGAGGAAAAATCTTTGAAGATCTAAGGGCATTCCTGTATAGCGCGAAATAGAGATGATATTTAGAACCGCCATAACTATAAAACCAACTGTATAAGCCAGAGCTGTCCCTCTAAGACCCCAATGAGGCAGGCTCGTGAGATAGACTAAGATTGGAATCCGAATGATCGCAGCAATGATGGAATGGAGGACTGGAAGGTGCACTTTTCCAAGTCCTTGAAGAATTCCCGTGGTGGTTTGCTGTATATACAAAAAGATGCCACCCAAAGCTAATACCCGTAAAATTGGCGCGATGTCAGGACTCTTGAAAAATCCTGTAAGTGGAAGCGCAAAATAAAATAAGATAATTAGGCAAGGTATTCCGATTAAGATTGTTAAACGAATTGCTTCTGCACTTCGGGCTCGAACGACTTGTAATTGACGCCTTGAAGCTGCTTCTGAAATAGCCGGAACGAGTGCGGTTGCCAAGGCAAAGGTAACAACACTGGGAAAGAAGAGTAACGTAAACGCCGTACCCCCAAGTTGTCCGAATAAGGTGGTTGCTTCCCTAGCTCCGTATCCTGCCAATTGAAGGCATTTAGGGATGAGTAGCGCATCCAAGGCCAATAACCCTGAAGCAAGCAGCCTGCCAGCTGTTACAGGCGCAGCAAGATGCCATAACTTGCCTAATATGAGTCTCGACGAATAGCCAGCTTCGTGACTCTCACTTTTAAATTTGGGCAAGACAAACTGATACTGAAGCGCAATGACCAATAAACCCACTAATTCCCCTGCCACCATGCCTAAAGCTAACCCAGCTGCTGCCCATTCGACTCCAGCACTGAGGAGTCGAATCGCTGCAGTATAACCCACCACCACTCGCACCAATTGTTCACAGATCTGACTGATCGCTGTAGGTACCATGTTCTGTAAACCTTGAAAATACCCTCGAAACGCTGAGGATATGGAGACAATAAAAATGGCTGGTGTGCAAATTTTGAAGATAGTTAGGACTCTGGGATCAGGAAAAATTCGATGGGCTAAGAATGGCGTAACAAAATACAAGCTAGTCGATACGACGACACCAGAAACAAACAAAATCCAAAAAGCTAGGCGGAAGGTGGCTTGTGCTTGAGCTGTACGTCCCAGAGAAACTTCTTCTGAGACCATTTTGGCAATGGCAAGAGGTATGCCCGCAGTCGTCAAGACAAGGGCCAACATGTAGACTGGGAAAACCATGTTAAAGAGACCATAAGCTTCACCGCCAATATTGTTCATAATTAAATACTGAAAGACAAAGCCTAGAACTCGGTTCACTAAATTGGCTGCCAAGAGGATGGTCGCTCCGTAGACAAAGGTTCTTTTTGGCATGTAACCTCCATAAGCTAAGGCTTGAAACAAGCCATTTTACTTAACCTTATGCTTGAGTAAAAAAAGAAATGCTTAGAAGTGAGCGAATATAACGCCATAACTGGGGCATTCTACGTCCAAGGAGTGGAATGCTGGTGTGGAAATTAATAAAAAATGCCAAAATCTATAATCCTGAACTGATAGAGGCTACTGATGTTCTGATTGTAGGACGTAGTATAGCGGCTGTAGGAAGAGATTTTCGCCTCCCAGACTATGTGGAAGGTGAAGTTATTGACCTTCAAGGCCTAAGATTAGTTCCAGGTTTTATTGATGCTCACGTACATATATGCGGAGGAGGAGGAGAAGCTGGTCCGGCTTCTCGTACTCCGGAAATTCAGCTTTCTCAATTAACTCGGGGAGGGACGACGACGGTCGTCGGTTGTTTGGGTACCGATTCCATTACCCGATCTATGGCGGAGCTTCTTGTTAAGGCACAAGCTCTTGAGGATGAAGGAATTACGACGTTTGTCTATAGTGGTGCCTATCAGGTTCCAACGAGAACATTATTACCAACCTTGCAAGAAGACCTAACCTTGATTGAAAAGGTCATTGGTGCAGGGGAAATAGCGATATCGGATCATCGCTCGGCGCAACCTCAAATTGCGGAACTTGAGCGTTTAGCGGCAGCGGCCCGAGTAGGAGGAATGCTTGGGGGGAAAGCAGGCGTGCTTCATCTACATCTTGGAGAGGGAAAGAGAGGGTTGCAACCCATCTGGACAATTCTTGAGAATACAGAGATTCCCATTACGCAATTTATGCCTACCCATATTAACCGAACCCATTCCTTACTCGAACAAGGGATTCAATTTCTGATGTCAGGAGGTCATATCGATCTTACCGCAGGGTGTGACGATTATCCTGCTGAACTTCAAGTGCCAGCAGTTCTAGCCATGTTGGATCATCGGCATATCCTCAATGATCGGGTTACGGTCACTTCAGATGGGAACGGAAGTATGCCTCAGTTTAATGACGCGGGCGTGCTTATTGGTATGGGAGTCGGCTCGGCAGAAGTTCTTTGGCGTGATGTCCGAGAATCAGTCTTAAACTATGGACTCACGTTGGAAGTTGCCCTGCGTACGATTACCTCAAATGTGGCAAAGGTTCTGCACCTCAAGAATAAAGGGTCGATATGCGTCGGTTACGATGCAGATTTGGTTGCCCTTGATGAAGCCTTACAGGTGCAAGATGTCTGGGCAAAAGGGCAATGTATGGTTAGAAACAAACAACTCAAAGCATGGGGGACTTTTGAAAAGAGAATTTAGAGATGTGTTCAACAGAGTGGTAAAATTACTCCTTACTAAAGGGCTGATCGTGATCTTGTCACGACCAGTTCTTTTTAACGTTTCTTAATAGGTTGGCATACATCATATAGTGGTAAAAGTTTCTGCTACCGGTGGATTGAAGTTACTTAATAGATATGGTAAAATGCATGTTAGTAGTAACTAACATGCCATGACACTAAGGCATGTTTTTATGGGAGACGAATATGTGTACTATAAATACTGAAGACAAAATTTTAAATGCTTCCATTGTTCTCTTTTCCCAAAAAGGATACAGCGCAGTGACAACTAAGGAAATTTCCAAAGAAGCTGGCGTTAGCGAAATGACACTTTTTAGACATTTTGAAAGCAAGCATAATTTGTTTGATAAAGCATTTGATAAATTTGTTTTTTCCCCCACATTTATCGCTTTGTTTGAGGGGCTGGAATGGGATTTAGAAAAGGACTTAAACAAAATATGTTCTTCCTATCAAGATTCATTATATAAAAATCAAAAAATTATTTTAATGCATTTTAAGAATGAAGAATTGAACCCTGATTTTGATGCTACGTTATTTAAATTCCCAAAT
>DHWG01000162.1:0-189 GCA_002413075.1 Desulfosporosinus sp. UBA5188
ATTAATAATATTTTCGCTATAATCTCTAATTCTCCTCTCTGAATTATTAGAATATACAAAATATATATTGCGCATTGGATTATGATGGACGAACATATACCAGGGGTTACAATGACTTAGTGAGTAAATTCATTTTGGCAATGTTTCTTATTGTCATGGGCTTAAATAGGATACTTACACCGTGGCATG
>DHWG01000162.1:443-3861 GCA_002413075.1 Desulfosporosinus sp. UBA5188
GGACACTCGTCCATCCTTGGACAGCGAATGCTAGGAAGAATTGTATGAATCGATTAGATGTGGGAGTACAGTCGTTAACACAACGGCTTATGAGAATAGTTCAAACTAGCGGTCACTAATTTAGCCCGCTAAGTTACAACGATGTATTCCAAGTAATATAAGCAAAAGTGAAAGGGGAGACAAATAAAGATGGCTATAAGAGACGACATGGTCGCGCTAGGAATGGTAGAAACGCGAGGGGTAGTCGGTGCAATTGAAGCAGCGGATGCGATGGTAAAAGCAGCGAATGTGACGTTAATCGGCAAAGTAAAAGTAGGGGGAGCCCTAGTTACAGTGATGGTAAGAGGGGATGTAGGCGCGGTAAAAGCAGCTGTAGACGCAGGAGCAGCAGCAGCGGAACGCGTCGGAGAACTAATGAGTTGTCACGTGATTCCAAGACCGCATCCAGAACTAGAAGCGATTTTACCAAAACTACCAGTCTACGTAGAAGAAAAAGCCAAAACCACGAAATAAAACGTCGGGACAAAGCGAAAGTGCCCGACAACAAGGGGGAGGGTTACCATGATAGAGCCCATAAAGCCAAAAGTTCTAGCCGTTCGGTTAATCGCCAATGTCGCACCGGATTTGGCGGAGAAATTGGGACTCAATAAATATCAACGATCCATAGGAATGATCACAGCAGACATCGACGATTCGACCTACGTAGCTTTAGATGAAGCTACAAAAAAAGCCGATGTAGAAGTGGTGTATGCGAAAAGTTTCTATTGCGGAGCAGCTCGTGCATCTGGCCCCTTATCGGGAGAAATCATCGGAATATTAGCAGGTCCAAATCCAGCAGAAGTGAGAGCAGGCGTCGACGCGTGTATCGACCACTTAGAAAACGAATGTTATTTCTATACGTGTGACGGCGGAAAAACAGCCTGGTTCCCGCATACAATATCTCGCACAGGAAGCTACCTATCAAAGATCGCGGGAATAGAAGAAGGCCAACCCCTAGCCTATCTCATAGCTCCACCCATAGAAGCCATGTACGGATTAGACGCCGCGTTAAAGGCCGCAGAAGTCACGATGAAAGCGTTCTACGGCCCACCCACAGAAACCAACTTTGGTGGAGGCTTGTTAACAGGCTCCCAAAGCGCATGTAAATCCGCGTGCGAAGCGTTCCAACGCTCCGTGATCGACGTCATCGAAAACGGCTTAAAATACTAGAAGAAGGGGAGGCGCAGCTTTGTAATGGAACTTGATCGAGATTTATGTTCTTTACAAGAGGCCAGAAATTTAGTAAAAGCTGCCCGCAAAGCCCAAGAAACGCTCAGGAACTTCACGCAAGAACAAGTGGACCATATCATAGACATGATGCGCGAGGCAGGAGAAGCGAATGCAGCAAAGTTAGCCATGATGGCCGTATCAGAAACTGGCATGGGAAATTATGCAGACAAATGCTTTAAAAACTATTTTGCATCTCGTACGGTATATAACTCCATAAAGACCATGAAAACCGTCGGAATCATCCGAAAAGACCACGAACAGAAGATCTGGGAAATAGCAGAGCCAGTGGGAGTCATCGCCGGAATCGTCCCTACCACGAACCCCACCTCCACCGTCATCTACAAAGCCATGATCGCCCTAAAATCACGGAATGCGATCGTGTTTTCCCCCCACCCAACCGCCGTACGTTGTACCCATGAAGCCGCAAAAATTATGCATCAAGCCGCGGTCGCAGCAGGGGCACCCGAAGGGGTGATCGGATGTATCATGAACGTCTCAATGGGAGCCACCACAGAACTCATGAAACATCCCAGTGTCGCCATGATCTTAGCAACTGGCGGAAGTGCTTTAGTGAAAGCAGCGTATAGCAGCGGAAAGCCAGCCCTCGGTGTGGGCCCCGGTAATGTCCCAGCCTTTGTCGAACGGAGTGCAAATCTAGCAAAGGCCGCGGAATACATCGTCATGGGCAAAAGCTTCGACAACGGCACCATTTGTGCTTCAGAACAATCCATCGTGGCAGAAGAATGCATCGCCGAAGAACTCATAACTCAGCTCAAACGGTATGGCGCGCATTTTCTTGATCCTGAAGAAGTGCAAAAGGTATCCTTAGTCGTCATGCTAAGAAACGGTGGGGTCAACCCCAAAGTTGTCGGCAAAGACCCAAAATTCATCGCCCAACTCGCAGGAATTTCCATACCAGAACAAACCAAGTGTTTGGTAGCCCCCTTAGCAGGTGTGGGACCAAAATGGCCCTTATCGTATGAGAAGCTAACAACAGTACTAGGCTTTTACCGAGTGGCGGATTGGCATGTAGGATGTGAGCGATGCATTGAGCTTCTAGAGGCCGGTGGAATTGGGCATAGTCTCGCGATCCACAGTAATAATGAAGAGCTAATCCGAGAATTCGCCCTGAAGAAACCCGTCAACAGAATCCTTGTCAACACTCCCGCAGCCATGGGAGGCGTAGGAGCAACAACCGGTTTGTCCCCGTCCTTCACCTTAGGGTGTGGAACCTGGGCAGGCTCGAGTATCTCAGAAAATGTCACACCTCTGCACTTGATCAATATCAAGAGAGTCGCTTGGCATCTGGGAATTCCAGAGCGTAAACCCGTAAAAGTCATGGACGTAAGGGAAACAGACCAGAGTGCAAGGGCCAAGGACCCAAGCCCACCCGTTGATACACAGTTAGTTCAAGAAATCGTCAAGCAGGTTATGAAGCACTTAAATAGCATCCAGTGCTAACGAAAAAATTAGGTTACTAATCGAACAATCGACGAACAAACAACGAAGAATCGAACCGCGAATAGATAAAATTGAGGAGGGAACAAGTCATGGCACAAGATCGATCAGTCATAGCACTAGGCATGATAGAAACCAGAGGACTAATCCCAGCCATCGAAGCAGCGGATCAAATGTTAAAAGCAGCCAATGTGACACTTAGCGGAAAAGAGCACGTCTCCGGAGGTTATGTCTCAGTGATGGTACGCGGAGATGTAGGCGCTGTAAAAGCAGCCGTAGACGCAGGAGCAGCAGCAGCCCAACGAGTCGGTGAACTTCTCAGCGTGCACGTCATACCACGACCGCATCAGGACGTTGAGTACATTTTGCCCGTCGCAGATAATAAAGGCTACGGTGAGAAATAAGCAAACATCAATAGCTGATGTCCGAGGTTCAAGGTCAGACGTCTGATTTTAATTCTCACGTCTCTGGCATCTGATCTCCGACATCTGTAGTGTGAGGTGAGAACTTGATCGTTACAGAGTATGAATTAAGAGCGAATTGGCATAAAACAAAAGAAAAAAATATCATTTTACCACCAGGGAGCGTGATCACGCCTTCGGCAAGAGACTTTATCCGGTCCAAGGGAATCGATGTCCAAATCGAAGGAAACGGGCTTCTAGACTTAAACAAGAACACGTTTTCAAATTCT
>DHWG01000162.1:4082-6531 GCA_002413075.1 Desulfosporosinus sp. UBA5188
AATCAAAGATTGGCTGGTGTCAAACCCGAACACATGACGCATCTGCATCAAGGGGCCTTAGTCACAAAAATACACCCCGTGATTGCTTATCGAGGACAGCTTGATCTATTTCAGTGTGAACTTGTCGAGGCACAAGTGGTTTTTGAGCAAGTGGGCGAAGAGGCCTTAATTCTAAAGCTAGAAGAGATCGCGGCCTTCGCCAGAGCCCTCATGGTCCAGGAAGTGAAAGAATCCCCGTTTCAATGGACAACGCTTATAGGCCACACTCCAGAGGAGCTCAGGGAACGATCCCACCATCCCGAAAAATACTTTGGCATAGAGCATACGCCCTTAAGTTATACCCACGGCTTAGTCGTAGCCAAACTGCAACATCTGAGAGCCAAGTCTCGGGAAGTCGAACTCTACGCCAACCGAGCGTTTACCAACGAAGTAGGGGAATGCACCAGGACGGACCTGATTCAACCCTTGAATAGACTCTCCAGTGCTTTCTATATTCTGGCCTGTGAAGTAAGGGGCCGCAAGAATGGGGGAAAGCCAAAGCAACCAGAGAAACGAGTACCGCTTGGCGTATCTAATCGGCATATTCATCTATCCAAGAACGATTTGTTGGTCTTATTTGGAGAAAACTATGCCTTGACTCACCAAAAGGAACTCACGCAACCAGGTCAGTTCGCAGCACAAGAAACCGTCACTTTAGTAGGCCCGAAAGGAACGCTGGAAAAGGTACGTATCTTGGGACCCGTGAGAGAAGATACGCAAATAGAAATCAGCGCAACAGATTGTTACAAACTGGGAATCAAGCCAGTCATTAGAAATTCTGGCCAACACGCTGGAACCCCCGGCCTAAAAGTCATAGGTCCACAGGGTAACGTAACGCTGAAATCTGGAGTAATGGTGGCCAGTCGGCATCTACACCTAACCCTCGAACAAGCAGCAGAGTGGTCGTTGAAAGACGGGGATAAAGTGCGCGTTCATATCCAAAGCACACGTCCGATGATCTTTGAAGAAGTGTTAATTCGAGCCAATGACCATTGCCAGAAGGAGATGCACTTGGATTTGGATGAAGCCAATGCGGCGCTCATCGACGGACAGAGCCAAGGCGTGCTCATGGAGGTATGAATTATGACGGAAGAACTTATCCAACAAATCGTAAAACGTATCCTGTCTGAGCCCGCTTTTCAAGCGCTCCTACAAGGAAAATCTGAAGGAAGTATTGAAGAGCCCAGGGTCGTAAAACCAGACGGGCTAGTCCTCTTAAACTACGTACCAGAATTTGACCGAGTTTTAAATGACTTGAAGCTTTGCTACGGAGCAGACTATACTCTAAGCATCTTACCCAGTGATCAGGCCTTTAGAGCCAAGCCCACACTTCCAGAGGGTATGACTTGGATAACGCCCGAAGACGTTTTAAGCAAGACGACTTGGCAAAAAATTCTCGTACCCGCATGTTCCACGAATACCCTAGCTAAAGCCGCCTTGGGGTTGCGAGATAATCCCTTGAATGAAAGCATAGCTCGTGGGATAACTCAAGGTATACCCACTGTGATCGTGACAGAACATCTAGGATTCACCGCCCAGACCCCCAAAGCCTACCAGAAACTTTATGAAGGTTATGTACAAACCGTAAAGTCGTACGGAGTGCTGGTATGTGAAACGTTAGGGGAAGGACCAGTTTTGTTGAAGGAGAAAAAGACCTCCACTTTTTCTCAAGTCTCAGATGTTACGCAAGCAGGTCAGCACAACCGCACTAGCCCTACCTTTTATGAGCAGAGAGCGATGTGTGAACAAGACAATGCTTCTGATGAGCAGAAGCCGTCCGTATCCGAAGTAATATGCTACCAAAAGAAGTACCTAGCGGATAAAGACGCCTACGGAATCGCAGAAGAAAGCATTATCTTAGTGAAACAAGGAACGGTCATATCCCCCCTAGCCAGAGATACCTTGAAGAGCCGACGAATTGAGCTGCGGCAGGAGATGGAGGAAGGAAGACGATGATTCTAGCCCGCGTCATTGGCAATGTGTGGTCCACGCGGAAAGAAGAATCCCTACGTGGACTAAAGTTTTTAGTCGTCCAACCCGTCACACTCTCCTATGATAGAGACGGTTCATCAAACCTCACGGAATTTGGAAATTCGCTCATAGCAGCGGATCAAATTGGAGCAGGAGAAGACGAGATCGTCATGATCGCCAGCGGATCCTCGGCAAGGCAAGGACTCCCGAACCATAGTATCCCTATTGATGCCATCATCGTGGGCATCATCGATAAAGAAACCTTTGAAGCGTAAGCTGAAGTGGGTGAAAATTTGAACGATAAAACAGTCAACACCAATACTACCAATATTAATACCATTGGCACTAAAGTACGGGAAGCAGGGGTCGTCGGAGCAGGCGGCGCGGGATTTCCAACACATGTTAAGCTCGCCGCACAAGCAGAGATTGTCATTGTCAA
>DHWG01000162.1:6800-8830 GCA_002413075.1 Desulfosporosinus sp. UBA5188
AGCCTTACAGCCTTACTTAACCGAGACAATGCAGATTTCTATTATGCCAGATATTTATCCCGCCGGAGATGAAGTCATCACTATCTGGTTAACCACGGGACGGCGTGTTCCCGCGGGGAAAATACCGCTCGATATTGGAGTCGTCGTTAATAACGTTCAGACGCTCCTTAATGTAGCCAGAGCCTGTGACGGAGAACCCGTCACCACTCGTACCCTCACCGTCACAGGGGCCGTCAACAAGCCTATCACCGTCACAGTACCGATCGGTACTTCACTAAGAGAAGTACTAGAACTTGCCGGTGGAGGTCGTTCAGAGGACCTAATATATATCAACGGAGGCCCGATGATGGGGAAATTGATCACGGATCTCAGCGAGCCCGTGACCAAAACTACCGGAGGACTTATTGCCCTACCGACAGATCACCTACTCATATTGAGAAAAAGTAAACCCTTAGAAACCATCTTGCGCATCGCCAAAACAGTCTGCGAACAGTGTAGCTTTTGTACAGAACTCTGTCCCAGACACATCATCGGCCACGAATTATCTCCGCACCTTCTCATCCGGGCAGTGAACTACATGAAACTTGGAAAGACCTCGATGTTGACCAGTGCTCTGACCTGCTCTGAGTGTGGGGTCTGTGAGGCTTACGCTTGTCCGGTGGGGATTTCACCGCTCAGAGTAAATCTTGCCTTAAAGGCAGAGCTACGAGCAAAGGGTCTTATATACCTTGGAGACCTTGGGAACGTTGATCCGATGGCAGAGCATCGTTTAATACCGACGTCTCGTCTCCTGGATCGTCTGAACTTGCGCAAGTTTTATAGCGAAGCCCCTTTATCAACTGAGAGACATGTTCCAGAGGAAGTTACCCTGAAGCTTCAACAACATATCGGGGCACCCGCCGAAGCAATCGTCAAAGTGGGAGACGTCGTGAGTGTTGGACAAGTTGTTGGAGAAATACCGGTTGGATTGTTAGGAGCGCGAATCCATGCGAGTCTTTCTGGCACCGTGATGAAGGTCACGCCCCAGACGATCACAATACGGAAAGGGGGTGCTGCCAAGTGATTCATGCCATAGGGCTCGTCGAGTTTACCAGCATAGCGCAAGGTATCGAATGTGCAGATATCATGGCCAAAACAGCCGACGTTCAGATCTTAGTGGCGAAAACCACCTGTCCAGGAAAATACATTGTCTTAATGAGTGGAGATGTGTCGGCAATTCAGCAATCGGTGAACGCCGGCATTGAATTAGGCGCTGACACCGTGGTGGATTCGTTCGTCATACCCAATGTCCATCCGTCAATCTTACCCGCCATCAGTGGCGTGAGTACGCTCAAGGCTATAAAAGCCTTAGGCATTATAGAAACCTACAGCGTCGCTTCTTTGATTGAGGCAGCAGATGCAGCGGTAAAAGCAGGCGATGTAGAACCCTTGCTCCTTCATTTAGCGTTTGGGATTGGCGGAAAGAGTTACACAATTCTCACAGGAGAAGTTGCCTCCGTGAAAGCCGCTGTAGAAACTGGAAGTGCTCTTGCGAGTGAGAAAGGTCTCCTCATACGACAAGTAGTCATCCCAAGACCTGCGAAACAACTGATTGAAAGCTTATTATAAGGAGAGAAAGCGAAGCGGGTAGTTCAGTGTTTAACCTCTGATATCGGGCTTCAGATTTCTGACATTTAACAAGGAGGTGTAACGATGGGACGATTTATTTCAGCGGCCGTACTCCGAGAAATGGCCAAAACGAATAAAGATATTCTTTTAGAAGAAAATAGTGTACTGACACCCTCCGCCAAAGATTTAGCCAAAGAATTAGGAATTACAATTACCAAAGGACGACAAGAAATTGTCAGCCAAAGTGTGACCGGTCAATCGGCAGGGCAACCAGCCAAGCCTATTAACGGACTAAATGTTCATGGAACTTCTGAAGTTAAAGACATAGACCCTGAAAAAAACGACCTAAAAAATGCCGTGCAAAAAATTATGAGCGAGGTCTTAAAACCTGCCTGCGAGAATCCCAAAGCAACTCATGTGGT
>DHWG01000169.1 GCA_002413075.1 Desulfosporosinus sp. UBA5188
ATAATCCTTAACAAGGTCCCTTGGCCAAGACCTAATCCCAAACTTTGATAGGACTGTGACATATATAGAAGCTGAATATTTAGGCCATTAGACTTAGCAATTGAAAAGCAGAGTACGCCAAGACTCATTAAACCTAAAACCGATATGACTTTAGGATAACCTCTAACTTTATGAATCGTTGAATTGTTAGAGTAATAACCCAATAAGAAAAATGGCAAGAAGGCAACGGTTCTTGAAAAGGATAATATTGAGCTATACTGATCCAGTGACGGATCCACCATTCCCACAAGTAAACCTAAAACGATGCTTAATCCCAGCATCCATTTTATCCTGATAAGATCCTTTAATAACAATCTCCAAATAAACAAACTGAGTAAGTACCATAATGTCCACCCTGGGATGTACAGTGGAAATGTAAAATCGCCCACCGACGCGTACCAAATAATATTGAAAACTATAAAAGGTATTAACAAGTCTTTAACGGCATTCTTTCTGCACTTGTCAACATCCTTAGAAAAATACCCAGAAATGAAGACGAATAATGGCATATGAAATATATATATAAAGATGTATAGACTTCTTGAGGCAATATTCGTATCAATATTCTTCAAGGCATGACCAAGGACAACTAGGCCGATCAGCAAGACTTTTACATTATCCAATAAATAATTCCGATTTTTATCGCCCATTAATACGCCCCGAGCCTATTTTAGCACAAAGATCACTGGACAGGTAATGAAAATATACCCATATGGTGACAACGAGGCTGAAGCAGGCAATGAAACACGATAGTATCCAGTGGAGACTATCGCCGTAGGATGTAGTGAAGATCAAAATAATTCCACTCACACGGCTGGCTTAAGCGACCATGTGGCCATTGAATAATAATCGTTAATTAACACGTCTAATTTTCTGCTCACACTCAGCACTCTTTGATCGGTCAGCTCTTTATCTAAAGCAACCTCATGCATAAGTATTCTTAATACTTCTATTTTTTTATGGGTAAGATTCAAGTCTTAAAACCCCCTTCCAATATAATCAATCGCGGGTCAATAAATGTAATGTACCTAACCACTGGTTCACTGGTCTACTGGCCTACTCTTTTTTACGATTTATAGCTACTGGTCTATAGTAATATATTTCCATAGCAGGTTCAACGACAAATAAGGGATATACTGTCGTAATATGTGTAAGTAAACAATTTCCTACATAAATTCATAAATTAGCCCCAAGACATCATAATCTCATTATTCTTGAGTTTCAGCATATCGTTATACCTCTTATCTCATCAAGCCCTTACTTATCAGAAATGTCGTCGAAACTTCCTCCACCGACTTCTTCTCAACGTCTGCTTGCCTGTTTAATTCAGTGATCGTCTTGGTGTCGAGCAGAGCGCTCAACTTTTTAAGATCAGCCGCCAGTGTCGGATAGGCCTCGACGATTTCTTTTCTTACGACAGGGACCGCGTTATAGACGGCAAAAGCCTTCTTATCATCGACGAGCATAACAAGTTTATCCGTAACGATCCTCGGCTCCGTGGTGAATGCCAATGCCAAATCCCCTTTATTGGCTTTGAGCGTATCGTAGTTTAAGCCCATAGCCACATCAACGATATCGCCTTTAGGGATTTTAAAGTCATACGTCTTTTCAAAGGCAGGTAGTCCGTCAGCTCTGCCATCAAATTCTGGGAAACTCACGAATTTCAAAGCCTCACCCTTTTTCACTTGGGCAACATAGTCCGAGATCGTCTTTAGTTGATACTTTTCAGCGATATCTGCTCGAACCACAATCCCATTCGTGTCATCCAAAGGCGCATAATCCAGCCACGCGATATTATTCTTAGCATCCCACTCTTTAATGAGTTTGTAGCTTTCCTCCGCGTCAAACACGGGGTCATGTTTCATTAAGTTGATGACCCCTGTCCCCGTGTACTCCCAATAAAGATCAATTTGGCCAGACGTCAGTGCCGGTCTAATCACCGCCAGTTCCCCTAGTCCCATCTTATTTTCCACCGGGTATCCCAAGCCTTTTAAATACTGCAACGTCAACGTTCCTAAGATGGCTGCTTCAGTAAACGTCTTAGACGAGATCTTAATCGCAGGGCCTTTTTTAGTCGTGTCGGGGGCAGCCGTTGCCGAGGCCCCGGCAGCTGGCGCTTTTGCACCGCAGCCCATAACGCTCCCCAAAGCTAAAGCCAGAGATAAGAACATAACAATCCCAAATGATAGTTTCAGTCTTTTGTTCATCGACTATTTTCCTTCTTTCTTATATAAGTGTGAGAGAGACCTCAGCTCGCCACTCTTCTTCTGTGGGGTAGACTCCCCAATCAAGTCTCAATGTTCAACTCTAGTTGAACAAGTTCATTGATAGCTTCTATCCTTCAGCCCCTCATACCAGGCGGCGTAATTCGATACTCCAGATAACTCAAACTCCGCTCCAACACGATCGCCATGAGCGCCCCGAGTCCTGCTCCCACCAACAAGTATTCTGGCCGGAAAAGCGCCAAGCCCCCCCATGATCAAATTGCCTAAGCCACCTGCTCCAATCAGAGCCGCCAGTGTCCCAATACTGACCACATAAACCGTGGCCGTTCGAATACCACTTAGAATAATTGGCACCGCCAACGGGATCTCCACTTCTATAAGAATTCTACGTTGGGACATGCCCATACCTCTTGCCATTTCCTTAACATCAGGGCTCACCCCCATCAACCCCGCCATTGTATTTCGGACGATGGGCAACAGACTTTGAAAGAGCAAAGCGAGTACCGCTGGTTTCAAGCCCAGACCGAGAATGGGTAACGCTAAGGCAATCACCGCTAACCCCGGAACCGCCTGCAAAACGTTGAGTAAGTTAAGGATGACTAAGCCGAAACGTTTGAACCTCGGACGGGTTAATAAGACGCCCAGCGGTATAGAAATCAGAATCGCTAGGCTGATGGTGACCAAAACGATCATCGAATGCTCAAATAAGGCTTGTGGCGCCTTTTCGAAAAGGGCAACCCTGAAATTCTCCCATGTCATTACCAACCCTCCTTCCGGTAAACATGTCTCCGTATATCTTTGAAGGAAAGCATTCCACAGAGTTCTTCGCCCTTCAGAACTCCCAAATAATCAACGTCAAATTCTAGTAACAAAGAAAGTGCCTCGGGAAGTGAAGTGGTCGTTTGGGTAAAGGTTGTTTTGGTGCGAACAACTTTTTCCCTCAAACCCTCCATGTCACCCTTAGCCTCCTCAAACTCTGCTAAAGTCACATGCCCAAAAGGCTTACCCACTTCATTTAAGAGAAACGCTACCTCAGTGCCTGCGGCCTTCATCGCCTCACTGGCACTCGCTAATTCAGCGTCTCTTACAAGACACCCCACCGGTTGCATCGCTTCCTCGACACGATACAAGTTCAACTTCTTCACCACTCGATCATGCCCGATAAAATTCTCAACAAACGAGTTCTTGGGATTCGTGAGGATTTCTTCCGGGGTTCCAAATTGAACGATCTTTCCAGCATTGAGGATGGCAATATTGTCCCCCATCTTTATCGCTTCGTTAATATCATGCGTGACAAAGACGATCGTCTTCTTCAGTTCCTTTTGCAGACGCAAGAATTCATCCTGCAAATTAGTCCGTGCGATCGGATCAACCGCGCCAAAAGGCTCATCCATCAACATGATTGGCGGATCGACGGCCATCGCTCGGGCGACGCCGACTCTCTGCATTTGCCCCCCACTCAGCTGAGACGGATAGCTTCCCCGTGTCTTTTCCAGGTCAAGCCCCATCATGACGATCAGTTCATCAACCCGCTTAGCGATCTTCTCCTTCGGCCATTTATATAACCGGGGAACGATTGCAATGTTCTCAGCAATCGTCCGGTGCGGCAGAAGGCCAATCTGCTGGATCACATAGCCAATACCCATTCTTAGCTGATCCGAGTCCTTATGAGCGACCTCTTCTCCGTTAATCAGGATCTTCCCAGACGTCGGTTCGATCATCCGATTAATCATCCTTAGAATGGTGCTTTTACCGCAGCCCGAGGGACCGACTAAGGCACAAATCTCTCCGACAGGGATGGAAAGAGATAAGTTCTCCACAGCGGGCATCGCTTGACCTGGGTACTGTTTCGTAATTTGCTGTAGTTCTATCATCAAACTCCCCCTCTGGATCGGCTATGTCTTAATCCTTTAGGAACCGTCCATTGTTCCAAACCTCCCAGGATCGTGTCTAAAGCAATCGCAATCCCTGAGATAATTATGGCTCCAGTGACCATCATAGGGGTGTTAGAACGCACAAGGCCTTCGGAAATAAAGCGCCCTAAGTTGCGTTCTCCAATGTAGGTCGCTATGGCCGCGATACCTGTTGTCATCACCACCGTGATTCGAAAACCGGCAAAGATAATCGGCCAACCCAGCGGTACGAGAATCTCCCACATAATCCTCCGCTGACTCATGCCCATCCCTCTCGCCGCTTCTATTACATTGCGATCGACGCTTTTAACCCCGTCATAGACACTACGAATCAAGGGCATCATTGCATAAAGCACCAAAGCAAGCAAAGCGGATTTCCGCCCTAAGCCGAAGAAGGGAATGGACACTAAAATTGCAAACATCGACAAACTTGGAATACAAAAAATCGTATTGGCCAGGCCCAAAATTCTAGCAGCACATCGATCGCTTTTGGTCAACAATAAGCCCACCGGTACCCATATCACTAGGGAAATCAACACCGCAGACAAAACCAGTGTAAAGTGATTTCCCGTATATTCTAGGATCGTATCCTTATTTTTCATAATAAAATCCAAGAAATTCTTTAAGGTCAATATTACACCTCCAATCTTGTATGCTTATTGAAACAATCTCACTTTCATGACTATGCTCCCATATTTATATCCAAATAAAACAGGCCCCTAATTCATTATAATTAGGCACCCAATTAACTGCACTTATAATGAATAGACTTCTATTTTCTCGATCTCGCTAACTATTACATAAAGCTTTTAGCGCATTGATTACAGCATCTTGTGAAGTGCCTGGACCCGGCAATTCAATGAGTGCCGTCCGCCTCGCATACAGTGTCGCCCAGGCCGTGAAATAACCCGAAGCCCCACTCAGCCCACCACTATAGCCAATACCTAGACTATTTTGGAAATAACGACACAAATCAGTGCTACCAAACGTGGTATTGTCCCAGCCATGAATATCTATAACATCCGTTGGACGTACCCCTAAAACCAATGATTTTAGTGCCTGCGCTTCGGGGGACGAAAACGGAGTTAGAGTTTTGTTCCGAACATACGTCTGTTTTATCCAATTAAAGTCAAAATCTCTATTAATGTCAACACCCAGGGATATTTGACAACGACCTGGGCCATTGTTCGTCCATCCCTCGGCTAACCCATCAGGGTTGGCACTACTAACCACATATAAAGAGGTCGTCTTTAGCTCATTAGGATGTGCGGTAAAATAGCTAATCGCAGCGTTTCCCATATTGACCAATACCTGCCCATCGCGAGCATAGCTATCATCCCATCCGTGTATTTCAAACGTCACTAAGACTTTTTTTATCGGTCTTGGCACTTCCATCGCCGTGACATACAGAGGCCTTCCTAGTCCACTCGTCCCATACTGTGTCGTCTTTATGGTCGTTGCATCGACTTTGATCGTGAGCTTAGCGGTGCCCTTGTAGCCGTCAACGGTTCCTTCCAAGACCCTTGACCCGGTGATGCCAGTATTAACGGTACTGTTCCATTTCACCGGTTTACTAACTTGGCTACTATTATATAATGTCGCGATAACCGTCGTCGGTAATGTATACGCTTGGTACTGAGAGAGTGTCACAGTGCTATCTGCCACAGAGTAAATAGTCTCCATGTTTGCCGTTCCCGTCAGCAAATCACTCGTGCTTTTCATGTTTGCATCAGGCACAACCGCCGTTCCTCCAAAAGCAATGAGGTTTGGGTTCACATTCTTGGTATGCAGACTGCTTAAATAGCTTGCGACTGCTGGCGGTAAAGTAGGCATGCTGGAATCGATCAGCACAATGGGATCGCCAGTTTTAGCCGCTAATACGCTACCTGCCAATGCATCGGCAAATTGGAACCCCGTACTCAGATAGAGGTTCTTAGGATTTAATCCAAAGACTTTAGCAATTTCTATATTCGTGTCAAATTGGGTTAGCCCGGCAAGACGTGTTGTCGGTGAATTAGGTACAAGAGCTCGAATTTGAGTCTCTAGTGCTTGTGATACAACCGCTGATCCTCCCACAATATACACCTGCGAAGGCTGTTGTGTAGAGATATAAGCCTTAATATCTGCCGCCAAATAATCTTTACCCACCAGCAAAATAGGCCATCCCTTGTTACTTGCAACACTTGAAATGCTCATTGCATCAGGAAAGTTTAGCCCTGAAGCAATGACAATCGGCGTATTTTTTACTGCAGCAATTTTTTGAGCAATTAAGAGATCAGTATCATATAAATCATTTCCGCCAATTCTATCAATATGTATAAATCCTAATTCCTTCAATTTTGTTTCAAACCCTAAGTTAACAGCTCCAGTTCCACCAATAATATGCACTGTTCCGGTTTTACTTAAGTGTTGGACTATATAGGCCACCGATTCCGTCGAATTTTCGACCTTTCTATCGACCAATAGAATCGGCGCCCTTAATTTCGTCGCTAACACGCTAACTGAGAGAGCATCAGGAAAATCTCTACCAGTCGTAAGAATAACATCTTCAACGGTCCCTGAGTTATATTGCTCCGCAATCGCCTTAGCTGTCTGGAAAAGGTCTGAACCTGCAAATCGGTTCATCGTTAATGCTTGTGCATTAACTGGCAAGAGGATCGAAAGAGATATTAATAGAGCAAAAAATAGTAAGACTTTTCTTTTTATCGTTAAATATCCTTTCGCAACCTGCACAGATGATACCCTCCTTAAATCCCTTATTTGTCTATAATAATTCGACATTTTTTTGTCCATAACCTCTAAATCTAATATATTCTTTACGGCTATATTTGCACAGAATAAGGAGGCTAGAAAAGTCTATGACAACTTTTCTAGCCTTCTATGATTCCTAGAGTTTTCTTGTACAACTAAAATCCCCAACAGCTTGATGCTAAGCATTCAGCTGTTAGGGACTAGTGTCCTCCTCATGATCTAAGGTAAAACGATCACGGGCTTATTTTTCGAGGCTCGAAACAATAAGAAATTCCGCCCAATCACTTGGGCAAGATCAGCCTCAACCTGTTCTGCCAGTTCAGCGGCCACAACCTTAGGTTCTTCTGAACAATTTTGTAAAACCCGGCACTTAATGAGTTCTCGTACTTCCAATACCTCGTCCGTCTGGGTGACGACAGATTCTGTAATTCCGCCCTTACCCACTTGCAGAATCGGGTCCATTTCATTACCCATAGATCTCAAATAACCTTTTTGCTTACCTGTTAACACGAAACGATCGCCCCCTAAACCATAC
>DHWG01000032.1:0-3732 GCA_002413075.1 Desulfosporosinus sp. UBA5188
ACCCTTAATTTATCTGATAATTGTATATAAAAAACCCCTCCAGTTAATTCTATTATATGAAAAATAGGTTGTATTACAATCTATTTTTTTATGCAACTATTGTAAACTTTCAGGAGGGAATGTCAAAAGTACAAATAATATAATAGATATCTTCCAATACTAAGTCATAATAGTCGAGGTTGCTTTGTGCATTTAAGACTACAATTAAATGGGGTAATAAATTAGAGGGGGATCCTAAATTAAGAATTAAACCTTGTAGAACCTTGTGGAAAATTGGATTGAGTCTAAAGAAGAACGACTATTTTTAAGGAGGCAAAAATAATGACAAGTTCCGCTATTAAGTATGAACCGCAAGCAGCTCCTTCGGATATTTCACCCCGGGCAAGCCTATTAAAGGAACGGTTAATGACTATTACACCTGAAATTTGTTATGAACGTGCAGAGCTTATAACTGAATCCTATAAAGAAACGGAAGGTATGCCAGTTATTTTGCGCCGTGCCAAGGGATTGGAGAAAATTCTTGAGAAAATGAATATTCGTATTCAAGCGGATGAATTAATAGTTGGCAACCATACCCCCAAGCCGCGGAGTGCACCGATTTTCCCCGAGTATTCTTTTGCCTGGATTGAGGCAGAATTTGACCGTTTGGACAAGCGAACCGGTGACGTGTTCTTGATCACTGATGAGTGCAAAGAAAGATTAAGTAATGCCTTTAAATATTGGAAGGGTAAAACAACCCAGGAATATGCTGAAAATCTTATGCCGTCAAACGCCAAAGAAGCCCAAGCCAATGGTGTATTTACAGTGGGGAATTATTTTTTCCTTGGAGTTGGTCATATTTGTGTCGATTATGAGTTGGTGTTGCAAAAAGGTTTTTTAGGCATAAAGCAAGATGTGATTAAAGAGAAAGAAGCACTTGTTCTTACCAAGGCGGAAGATTTACAGAAGTCACAATTCCTGCAGGCAGTTGAGATTGTCTGTGATGCAGCGATTAATTTTGCCGGGCGGTTTGCGGAGGAAGCGAAAAAACAAGCCGAGAAAGAAATCAGTCCCCAAAGAAAACGTGAACTAACGGAAATTGCAAAAAACTGTCATTTGGTACCGGCCAACCCTGCAACAACATTCTATGAAGCGTTACAATCTTTCTGGTTTGTTCAGTTAATTATCCAGTTGGAATCAAACGGCCATTCAATTTCTCCTGGTCGGTTTGACATGTACATGTATCCTTATTTCAAAAAGGATATCGCCGATGGTAAGCTAACACAGGAACGTGCCCTTGAATTAATTGAATGTCTATGGGTAAAGTTCAACGAAATCAATAAGGTGCGTGATGAGTTATCTACAAAAGCATTTGGTGGTTATCCAATGTTCCAAAATCTAATTGTAGGCGGACAGACCCCAGATGGTCATGATAGCACCAATGAATTATCTTATTTATGTCTTGATGCTACTGAAAATGTAAGATTACCACAGCCATCACTGTCAACTCGGTTCCATCAAGGGACGCCGCAGAAACTTTTAATTAGGTCTAGTGAGGTTGCTGCCCTGGGTCTAGGTATGCCTGCAATGTATAATGACCATGTTATTATTCCTGCACTAGCGGCCAGAGGGGTAACACTGAAAGATGCGCGTGATTATTGCATCATAGGGTGTGTGGAACCTCAAAAAGGTGGAAAAACTGAAGGTTGGCATGATGCGGCTTTCTTCAGTCTAGCTAAGTGTCTGGAATTGGCATTAAATGACGGAGTTGATCCTTTGACAGACATCCAATTGGGGCTGCATACGGGAACGTTAGAGTCGATGTCTAATTTTGAAGAAGTTGTTCAGGCCTACCGTAAACAGATAGAGTATTTTGTTAAGTTACTGGTGATCAGTGATAACTCCTGCGATATTGCCCATGGAATGATTTGTCCATTACCATTCCTGTCCTCGATGGTTGACGATTGTGTCGCCAAGGGCAAATCACTACAAGAAGGTGGCGCACATTATAACTTCACCGGTCCGCAGGGTGTTGGAGTAGCTAACGTGGGCGATGCATTGGCAGCGTTAAAGAAAGTAGTTTATGATGACGGGTCTATCGATCGGAAAACATTGGTGGAAGCTCTCCGAATGAATTGGCAAGGGTATGAAAATGAACGCCAGGTCATGTTAAACCAAGGGCCTAAATATGGTAATGATGATGACGATGCTGATGAACTTGCTAGGTTAGCAGCTCTGATCTATTGTGAAGAAGTTGAAAAATATACTAATCCACGTGGGGGCCGTTTTCAGGCTGGATTATACCCAGTTTCCGCTAACGTTCCTTTAGGTGTGGTTGTTGGAGCTTTACCTGACGGACGGCTTGCGGGCACTCCTCTTGCTGATGGCGTTTCGCCGGTATCCGGTAGAGATATTAATGGCCCAACGGCAGCAGCTAAATCGGTGGCAAAACTTGATCATGAGATTGCTTCCAACGGTACTCTATTCAATCAAAAATTTCATCCCACTGCATTGAGAGGTGAGGCAGGTATTGGGAACCTCGCTTCCATGATGCGGACTTATTTCAGTCTGGGTGGGCTACACGTTCAATTTAATGTCATCAGTAAAGAAATACTGGAGGAAGCACAACGTAATCCAGAGCAATATCGTGGATTAGTTGTTCGAGTAGCAGGGTATAGTGCGTTCTTTACATCGCTTGATCAGAGCTTGCAAGCGGATATCATTGCCAGGACCGAGCACGCTTTTTAGCTGTGGCGGTATCTTTTAGTAGTCAGCGATGGTTTTGAAGGGAGCAGGTTTAGAAATCTGCTCCCCCGGATTTTCCAGTGAATTAAAAGCCGGGCTATTTCCAATAGTACTGGTCAAAGGGGAGATTAGTTATGCCTCAAAAAGCAATAGACGAGGAAAAGAGAACTGTGAGGGGGACGATATTTGATATTCAACGGTTTACCGTTCACGATGGGCCTGGCATAAGAACGGCCGTCTTCATGAAGGGATGTCCGCTGAGGTGTCCTTGGTGTCAAAACCCAGAGTCAGTTCGCAGAACTCCACAGATAACATATTTTCCGTTGCAATGCGTCGGTTGTGGGAGTTGTGTAAAGGTATGTCAACAAAAAGCGATAAGATCTACCGGGAAAAACCTTGTTGAAAAGATAAATTTAACTCTATGTAATCACTGTGGGGAATGTGCCGTTTCTTGTTGTTCCCGCGCTTTACAGCTAATTGGTCAGAGTGTTAGCGTCGAAGAAGTAAGTGATACGGTGATGAAAGATAGTTTGTTTTATCAAAACTCCGGAGGCGGAGTAACTTTTACCGGTGGGGAACCGACTTATCAACCTGAATTTCTTACCGAGATGGTTAAGCATTTCAAAAAGCAAGGATTGCACCTGGTAATAGAGACCTGTGGCATGTTTCCATGGGATTCTGTGGCGGAGGCATTGTCGCTGATTGATATTTTTTACCTGGACATAAAACACGTTAATGATGAAAAACACCAGAGAGTTACTGGTCAAAGTAATGCAATAATTTTGGAAAATGCACGGCGTATTGATGAAATGCAGAAAACTATCCGTATTCGTGTTCCGATCATACCGGGTTTTAATGACAGCATAGAAGATTTTGGCCAGATAATACGTTTTGCTTCTGGACTAAGAAACCTTGAAAAAGTACAGATATTACCATACCATAAATTTGGTATTAGCAAGTATGACCGTATTGGGTTGGGTTATTCACTAACGGAGTTGGAAGCCCCCC
>DHWG01000032.1:4034-5403 GCA_002413075.1 Desulfosporosinus sp. UBA5188
CGAGACAAACTAATAAGGAATGAGGAGGTTTAACGATGACAAACTTATTAGGTGAGTTTTTGGGTACCATGGTCTTAATTATTTTTGGTTCTGGTGTTGTGGCTAATGTTCTGTTAAAGGAGTCCAAGGCTGAAGGTGCAGGATGGACGGCAATTGCCACAGGATGGGGATTCGGTGTTATTTTGGGAGTTTTTACGGCTATTGCTGCTGGAGCCCCACAGGCTGATATAAATCCTGCCGTTACGTTGGCCAAGACATTGATTGGTGTCTACGATGTCCCACACGCTATTACTACTATGTTTGCACAGTTGCTTGGCGGTATCGCTGGGGGAATTGTTGTTTGGCTGGCATTTCTGCCTCATTGGAAAGTTACGGAGAATAAAGGGATTAAACTAGCCGTCTTCTGTACAGGGCCGGCAATCCGGAATACTTTTGCCAATTTTCTCTCCGAGGTCATAGGGACGATTATGCTGGTTTTCCTAATCTTTGCCATCTTCTCCAAACAGGTTGGTGGTCTGGCTCCTGGTTTCGGTCCTTACCTTGTTGGTATCATAGTTTGGGCTATCGGCTTAAGCCTTGGTGGTGCGACTGGTTATGCCATCAATCCGGCTCGCGACTTGGGGCCACGAATTGCACATGCCATTCTACCGATTGCTGGTAAAGGTGATTCCGACTGGGGTTATGCATGGATTCCTGTAGTTGCGCCACTGATTGGCGGGGTGTTGGCGTTTGGCATCGCTCGAGGGGTCGGGTTTGTATAGGGGCAAATACTAGATTCCAATTCAAACAATAAAGCTATTACAATGTGCATAGTCCAATTGCTACAGCAAAGCCGACGTAAAGTGGGCACGATGCATCGTGCCCCTACCGAATAAACAGGCTCTTGGGTTACCCCAAGAGCCTGTTTATTTGTCTTTTTATTTGTAGACGAAAAAGGGCACGATGCATCGTGCCCCTACTTAAATTACATTGCGTTTTTGTAGATTTGAATCACTTGCTCAAGTGTTGCTGTGCGAGGATTGGTGAATTGACAAGCATCCTTTTTCGCATTTCCAGCCATTAGAGCGAAGTCCTCTTCTTTAACATTCAAGGCAGTTAGACCACTTGGAATTCCGACATCTGCAGACAATTGGCTGATTGCCGCTAAGCATACTTCAGCGGCATCTCTAGCAGAAAGTCCATCAATGTTCTCTCCCATTGCTTCAGCAATCTCTGCAAAACGATCGAGATTACCAATTAGGTTAAAGCGTGAAACGTGAGGGAGAAGAATTGCGTTACATACACCATGAGGCAGGTTATAGAATCCGCCTAATTGATGAGCCATAGCATGGACATAACCTAAGCTAGCGTTGTTAAAAGCCATACCAGC
>DHWG01000094.1:0-22206 GCA_002413075.1 Desulfosporosinus sp. UBA5188
AAATTAGTATAATTTATAGTAACAATATAAAATTGTAATATAACAATATATTTAAACAATTTATAAATTCATACAAACACTTCATTGGATTCCATTAAAACTCTTTCAGAAAGTGCATGAAGAGTCATTATAAGTAATAAATGGAGAAGGTGCTATGAACTATGGAAGCGCGAAATATGTACATAAAGAAGCTTGAAGACGATCTAATAGAATATGATGCAAGATTGGTTGAAATGAAAGCACGAGTTACTGAAATCCAGGATGATTTGAAGGAGGAATATCTTTCACAAGTTGAAAATCTAGAGAATATGAGGAATATGTTTGCCAAGAAATATGGTGGAAAACTTAAGAAATCAAGCGGAGATGCATGGGAGGATTTAAAAGCCGCGGCTGAAGAAGCCTGGAGTGAACTTGAATTCTATTAGTAAAAAGATTACAGAGTCTATAGGATTTCTAAAGGAGGCAGTATTCCATGGCTAAAGTTATCTTGGAAACTTCGATGGAAACTAGTATGACCCCTAACTTGAACATTAGCACCGATAAAATTGTACAAGCTATTGCTGATCCTATTGAGACGTTCATGGTGGACCAGAACCAGTTAGAGCGAATTTGCACGAAGACAGACCATCAATTAAAAGCCATCATGGAAGCTCACTTGGAAGATCAGGCTCATCATTATACGAATAAACGACAAAGGTATGACAGGCGTAAGAAGGCTAGTCTAAGACGGCTAGTCTAGAAACGGTTTAATGTGAATTATCCATGAAAGAACCAGTTTCCAAATTTTTTATTTTTGGTATGAGTATACATCGGATAGTGAAAACTAAAGACATATAAAAGGCATCGAGGTCACTTATAAGCCATTTTTGGAGGGATGGTAATATAAGGATCCTAAGAAAACTTCAAAATATAGAAAGTTGCAACAATTACTTGAATAAGATATGATAACTTAAAGTATAAGACTCAACTGAAGAGCGTTTCCACATGGCCACTCAATATCTTTTTGGAGTCATCAAGACAAGAAAAAGGAGCGTGTGATGGATGCAATTAAAGGACTTAGGGCGCGGCGCGAGGATTGAGTTATCTAAAATGGCGAAACTACTCGGAATGAAGTTTATCGGTTATAATCCAAAGGCCCAGCAGATATCGTTGGAAGTTGAGGGCAAAGGGGTTACTTATCCACTGGATGAATTCATTCAACACTATGAAAAAGTATGTCCGACACTTTAACAAAGACTGACTTAATCTGAACGCAGGCTAATCTAGAATCGCATAATTTATAGATCTCTCACTCATAGTAGTGGGAGATCTTTTTGGTTTGTTTTCGCCATCATGGCTCCCATTAATAATGTAGGGGCACGATGCATCGTGCCCCCTTGCGTAATACCCCCTTGCGTCGTACCATTCGTTGTATAAATTGGGTCATTTGTGACCACGAGGGCACGAGGCATCGTGCCCCTACGCTATTGTTTCTGATAAAAGAAAGAGGAGATCGATTTAAGCCCTAGTTGATTCATCCCGAAGAGATGTTCTGTGCTACCGGTGAAGAGGATGCCACCGGGGCGTAAGGCGTCCACAAACTTTTTGTAGAGGATTTCTTTCGCTTCATCCGTAAAATAAATCACAACATTACGGCATGCGATGAAATCATAGCTGGCTTGGAAACGATCGGTTAGCAAATTCTGACTTTGAAAGGTTACTTGCCGTTTAACCGGATCGTTGATTTTATAGCCGGCGTCTATGGACTTAAAATGCTTTTGTAGGACTTCTGGTGGCGTGCTGGCAAAATCATTGAGTTTATAGAGACCGTCATTGGCTTGTTTTAGGACGTTAACATCAATATCGGAACCCAAGACGGAAAACTTCGCCGTTGGAAAATAGTCCATCATGGTCATGGCTAACGAATAAGGCTCTTGTCCGCCGGAACATCCGGCACTCCAGAGCTTCAAAGGGGTTTTATTCTGAAGGAGTAGGGGCAGCATTGTTTCCCGCAGCGTTTTCCACTGGTTGGCATCTCGAAAGAATTGAGAAACGTTAATGGTCAAATGTTTGAAGAAGGCGTCATACAAGATGGAGTCGACTCCTAAGGCTTGGAGAAACTCTGGATAGGTGGGGTGACTGTGGGAATTCATAAAACTTAGGATTCGTCGTTGCATTTGATTTTGCTTATAAAACTTCAGATCGAGACCACTCTTGGGGTGGAACGCCTTAACAAAGTCTTCGTAGGTATTTAGCATGGGTGCGTAGGCCAAAGGAGTGACACCTTCTTTCTGTAAAGAAAACATTAGCGTTAAGATCTCGGAAATAGAAGATATCTAGGGCTCCTTAGCGAATAGCTTAAAGGTATCATATTTTACGCGAGAAGGTCGACGATCAGGCCTCGGATTTCATCGATCTTGGTGAGGACTTCAAGGGGTTTGGCTTGCTGATCCAGGAGTTGTTTCCCGAGTTCATCTAACGCGTGATCTATTTTAGCGATTCTCGCCATGACCTTAGGTCTGCCTTGCGAGTCCCAAGACGACTCATCCTGCATTTTGCGGCTTTGTCCAAAGGTGGAACGAAGAAACGATTTAACCATATCGCGGAAATCTTTCAGATCACGGAGCGAGAGGGTTTCAGATAATTTCTTTCCCTGCGTTCCAAGGCGTTGCAGGAAAGATTGGAGCTCAATTCGCTGGATTTTCTGGGTTTGAGATAAGATACCACTAAACTCACTGCTTCGATCTAGTGAGCTTTGAGAATCGAGATTGGGAGTTGGACTTTTATGTGGGGCATCGATACGTATAGACATAGTCATTCTCCTCTTAGAAAGGTTTAGATGCAGACGCGCAGAGTGTTTTTGAAAGCCTTGCTGGGCCTTGGTGCGATTGCCTTACCTTGGAGTCTTGTACCCACTCGTTTTGGAGAGACTCTAAAGACGGAGTTAGGACTGCCACCGGTAAAATTGTTGCGGTCGGCAAGAATTAATAATAAGAAGACCCTTAGTGAGGAAAGCTTGAGTCGTACGGCTATGGACGATATCGTGGCTTTAACGGGTTCTGAAATGCAAGGTCGTAAAGCAGGATCTGTCGGAGAAATTAGAGCGTCAGAGTATTTGTCGACGCAGTTACGCATGCTTGGATTAAAGCCAATGGGTGACCATGGAACAGGGTATACCCAGGTGTTTACGATTCCTCCTGTTTTAGAAAGTAGGGTTAATGGCCGATTGACCTTTAAAGCTGGGGAAACCTATCAATTGCGAACCCCGAGTGTCAATCTCTTAGGGGCGCTGATGGGAGAAAAAACGGAGGAGATCATCCTTCTATCGGCGCATTACGATCATTTGGGGATTTTTGAAGGACAAGTCTACAATGGAGCCAATGATAACGCTTCTGGCGTTGGTTGCGTTTTAGAGGTTATGCGGCGGATACTTCGTGAAGGCACTACGCCAAAACGTACGATTGTCCTAGCCTTCTGGAGTGCCGAAGAGATGGGCTTTGTGGGATCGCAGGCCTTTGTCGGCGCTGCCACGTTTCCCCTGAACCAGGTCAAGGCAGTCTTGAACGCTGATACGGTAGGAAATGGAATCATTGGAGAGTTTGCGCTTTGGTCGTATGGGGATAACATAGCTTTTAAGGCGATTCGTCAAGCCTCAACCGAAGCGGGGGCAAGTGCCCAACTAACACCGCAAGCAACTCATAACAGCGATAACATCAGTTTCTCTTCTGCGGGTATACCGGCGGTGACCCTCATGACACGGGAATGGCTCTACAAAAGCCATACAGTGGAGGATGATATCACTTTGGTGAAGCCTGAACAGATTAAATTAGCCGCTGAGATTTTGTATCGTGCCGTCCGAATCTTGGCCTTTTAAAGGGTTACCTTATAGCAGGAGCAACAGGGACGGTACCGGGAGCTTGATTACTGGGCTCTGTGAGGTCATATTTGGTGCGCAAGATGAGCAGATCAATCCGGCGGTTTTTACCACGCCCGGCCTCAGTATCATTGGAGGAAACTGGGCGAAACTCTCCATAACCGGCTGCGGAGAGCCGGTCGGGGGTGATCCCATCATGCTGTAAGATATGCACTACGTTGATTGAGCGAAGCACTGATAGTTCCCAATTACTTGGAAACTTTGCGGTGTTAATAGGAATATTGTCAGTATGGCCCTCAACCTTGATTTGATTAGGTGCTGCTGCGAGAACCGTCGATACTTTTTCGAGAATATCTCGTGCTCGAGTCGTTATGTCGGCTGACCCGCTTTCGAAGAGCAAGGTTTCCTGGATGCTGACGACGAGACCACGTTCTTCGACCGTCGTTATCAAAGTCAATTGGATCCCGTTGTCCGCCGCAAACTTATCAATTTTAGCCTTGATTGCGTCAATACTGGTCTTTTCCGTGGCTACAGTAACCGCGTTGGGGGTTGCGTCAGAGGAGGTAGGGGAGGTATTGTTGGGATCGGTTCCTTTACCAGGCACAGTCGTTTTAGACGAAGGGGTCCCCGTATTAAAGAGTGAGGGACCCACTGGACTGGCTGCCAACTCGATTTTTGCCGGTGTGCCTCCGCCGAGGGCCTTGCTCAGGGACTCAGCAACAGCAGCAAACTTTTGGGCATCGACTTTACTCATCGAATAAAGAACCACAAAAAAGATCATTAATAGCGTGATTAGATCAGAATAAGTGAGAAGCCAACGCTCGCCATTTTCTTTTTCCGGTTCATGTTCACGTTTTCTACTCATAGACTTTCACTGACAACAGCATTGCCGAGTGAAGGCGCTGTTTCCCCGTCTGAAATATTTTCCTCAGAAGGAAGCAAAGAGCCAACGTGAGTTTTTAGTTTTTCTTTCAAGATAGAGGGATTCTCACCCGCCTGAATCGACAGAATACCATCCAAAACCATCTCCATGGCAGATACTTCTGACTTGTCCTTCATTTTGAGCTTTGTGGCAATGGGAAGCCATAAAAGGTTCGCAGAGGCGACCCCATAAAGGGTAGCAATAAAGGCAGCGGCGATGGAATGCGAGAGGGCTTCTGGATCCGAAAGGTTACCCAATACCATGACAAGTCCCATCACTGTCCCGATAATTCCCAAGGTTGGACTATAGCCCCCAGCCGCTTCAAACACCGCGATGCCAATCTTATGGCGTTTTTCTAGGACGGCGATATTCGATTCCAAGATCTCCTGGGTAATTTCTGGATCCGTGCCATCAATGACAAGTTGCATGCCTTGGCGAGTAAAGCGATCTGTGACGGTTTCAAGTTCTTGTTCAAGACTGAGTAAGCCTTCACGACGTGCTTTTTCAGCAAAGCGCACCAGTGTCTCGTAAGCCTCGAGGTTGCCAAAAGACTGGGAGGTAAACGCAATTTTTAACCATTTAGGAAGGTGTTTAAGGTCAGAGAGGGGGAAACTGGTTAAGATAGCCCCTGCGGTTCCGCCAAAAACGATAATGGCTGCGGATAATCCGCCCAGTGAACCGACGCTTCCTCCTTCCAACAAATACCCAATGACCAAGGAGCCAAATCCAGCTAAGATGCCAAGTATCGTTGATAAATCCATGTTGTGATGGCCGCGCCCTTATACGAGTCGAGATTAAATGCTAAGGTATAAGGGGTGCGACGTACCTCCTTGCTTTTCTAATCTAGGATGAATTCAAATGACACATAGACTGTATCAATCAATGGATCGATTAATAATGATCCTGCTTTATTTGATATCGTCATCTCTCGCCTTAAACTTTAGCTTTTTAGGCAGATTTATTATAACAGCAAAAGCTAACTGATGGCCGAAAATCTTGCATTTGTCAGAAATTATTCAACTGAAATAAAAGGGCCTAGATCAAAAAGTTATTTTTCCGCTTCAGTTTTGCGGAGTTATCTCCGATATAGACAGTAAGAATAAATATCATGGGGTGAGCGATATGAAAATAGATGGAACATCGATGGCACCAATTGGGAGCGTGCAAGCGTCTAATCGCCTGAATCAAACGCCTAAGAAGACGCTGATTTCTCAAGCAGATCAAGTAGCCGTTTCGGATAAAGCACAAGTTTATCAAGCCTTACTACAGAAAGTTAAAGAGATCCCTTCAGTGCGGGAAGAACGCGTGCGGAGTCTCTCCGAACAGATTGAACGCGGAGAATATAAGGTCGATAGTCAAAAGATCGCGGATAAATTATTGGGTCCTGAATCATAAAATTCACATCCACTCAGAGGGGGTGACTTCCGTGTCAGAAGTACTTCAGAATTTAAATGATAATTTAAAACAACAAGTCACACTTTATGAGGAACTCAACCATCTGGAACGAGAAAAACAAAGAGCCTTAATTAAGAACAATCTTCTAGAAATTGAATTAATCACGGCTCGGCAAGAACCCCTGTTACAGGGAGCAAGCCGCTTGGAGAAAGAACGTCTCCTGTGGGCAGAACACATCGGACGTGACTTCGGTAAAGCACCGGAGGACCTGACCTTGGCGGAACTTGCTGAACACTTCCCCCTGTTAGAGGAAGTTCGTCTTGATCTGGACCGGGTGGTTGGACAGTTACAAGAGATTCATGAGCTGAACGCTCAACTTCTGCAGCAGGGCATGAAAGTCGTTGAGTTTACCGTAGGGATGTTAACCCACCAGGAAAAAAACGTTTATGCACGTCCTAGCAAGAAAGACAATGAAGGAAACCAAAACCTTCATCTATTGGATCGGAGGATTTAAGATATGACGTCCACCTTTTTTGGATTAGAACTTTCGCACAGAGCGCTGGCCTCCCAGCAAGCTGCTTTAAATATTACGGGACATAATATCTCCAATGCCAATACCCAAGGGTATTCAAGACAGATTGCGAATTTGACGCCAACGACGCCAGATACCGTTCCGATTGCGGGGAGGAATTTGAGCTTAGGTTCAGGCGTAACATTAGATACCATTACTCGGGCAAGGGACGCGTTTGTGGATCGCCAGTTTCGCGGGGAGACGTCAAAACAGCAGTACTGGGCGGCAAGACAGGATAGCCTTACAAAGGTTGAAGATATTCTGAATGAACCTTCAGACAATAGTCTGAGTCATGATATGAACCAATTCTGGACTTCCTGGAGTGATCTTTCGAAGGATCCGGAGAATATGGGGGCCCGTGCGGTCGTTAGTGAGAGGGCGCAAACACTTGCTGATAGTTTCCATAATATTGCCCAGCAGGTCAGCGATATGAAGGGCAATATGGATGCCACTATCAAGGTGCAGGTGCATCAGATTAATATCTATAGTGAGCAAATTAAGAATATCAATGACCAAATTAAGCGGGCGGAAGTTTCTGGAGATAACCCCAATGATTTGAGAGATCAACGAGATTCCTTAGTGGATGATCTTTCTAAGATTGTCAGCGTTCGGGTGGTTGAAACCAAGGATCAATCCTTTACGGATAGAAATGTCAATAATTATAAGTTACTTATTGGGGATGAAAATGCCCCAAATAATATATTGGTGGATAACAGTACGTTTCGTCTTTTAAAGGATCCACCTCCGCAAGAAATGATCAATGGCTTTAATTCTTCTCAAATAGTGTGGAGTGATGACCCCGGTCCCATCCTAAAGACTGTTGTTTTAGGGCCTAAACTTGGAAAACTATCGGCTAATATCGATGTGAGAGATACGTATCTTCGCGATTTTGGAAAGCAATTTGACATGCTGGCTCAAGGAATCGCCGATGCGGTTAATGCGCTTCATCAAACCGGGCAAGGGTTGAAGGCGGAGGGTATCGTGGGGATTGATTTCTTTACGGGTGCATCTGCGTCGACCCCGCCAGCACTTCCAGTGGTCACCGCTGCAACCATTAACCTCAACTCTGTCATAGTGCAGGATGTCAATAGAATTGCCACAGGAACTATTCCGTTGGATACAACACCTGTGCCGCCTCTTCCTCCGACTCATGTTCTAGACGTAAATGGTAAACCTCTTGTTACCGCGGGGGATGGGATTATTTCACAAGGAATTTCATCGTTATCAAGTGGCTGGAATGCTTTGAAAAGTCTAATCACTGCTGGTAAGTTTGGGGCACCTGGACAAAATCCTGTGTCTGCATCCTCCTTAGGGGATTATTACGGGGCGAATGTCGCTCAAATGGGTGTGGATGTTCAGCAAGCCAATCGGATGAAAGCGGGAGAAGATGTTTTAGTCACGAATGTCATGAACCAGAGGGAGTCTTTGTCGGGCGTATCATTAGATGAGGAAATGACGAATCTGATCAAGTTTCAAAAAAGTTATGCGGCAGCTGCCCGAATGGTAACCATGATGGATGATATGTTAAGTACGATTATGAATATGGGAATCACGAGATAGGGGTGAAGATCAATGCGGATCACTAATAATATGTTGAGTCAGAACCTATTGCGTAATCTGGAAACGGCTCAGGGAAAAATGGATCAGTTGCAAAACCAGCTGTCTTCCGGTCATCGGATCAACCGTCCCTCAGACGATCCTGCGGGGATTCAGAATGCGATGCGTTTGAAGAGTAATATTTCTAGTGTCGAACAGTGGAAGAGTAATACCGATGAGGAGTTATCCTATATGACGACGACGGACAGCACCCTTGGGGATATGACGTCGATGCTGCAACGAGTCAGGGAACTTGCAGTTCAAGGGGCAAATGGGACTTTAGCCACGGTTGATAAAAGCGCCATTGCGGATGAAGTGGACCAGATTTCAGCCCAACTTCAGATGATGGCTAATACCCAAATAGGTTCAAAACATATATTCTCAGGCACGGCAACTGATAAACCGCTGGTAATATCACTACCCGATGGAGCTGTATCAGGTGGGAATGCTGAGAAGGTCATGTTTGAAGTAGGCAATAATTTGAGTCTTCCCATTTCTGTCAATGGGCAAGACTTGTTTGGAAGCACGGCAGTTCCGTCGGGGGTATTCACTACGTTGAGTGCTTTAAGTAAAGCATTGAAAGACAATGATTCCGCTAATATTAATAAAGCCTTAGGAGATATTGACGCAAATATTGATAATGTTATCACGCTTCGTTCAGGTCTAGGGGCACGAACCAATCGGATGACAGCTCTTCAGGAACAATTGGATTATACATCCGCTAATCTGACACAGAACCTTTCCAGTATTGAAGATGCGGATATGGCTAAGACTATTACGGATTTTACGAATTCGCAAAATGTTTATAAGGCGGCTTTATCTGTTGGGGCCAAGATTATTCAGCCTTCGTTGGTTGATTTTATGCGCTAGAGCTGGGGATGTTTTGCTTAACACTTGTTCAGCGTAGAATTCGCAGGCCAAACTAGAACTTAGACTTTCGGTTTGGGGTCGAGGGTGCCCGCCATATTCGCCATCCTTGGCTCAGTTGGCGGCTTCGCACATCGTGTGCTCAGCCCTCGGTATGGGGACCTCGTCTTCGTTAAGTTTGGTAACTGCTCAATCTAAGGCTTCTCGTCGTGTTAAGCAAAACATCCTGGACGTCTGAGCGCAGGGGACGCGACCTTGGCCCAGCTTGTGGATTAGAAGATATTGCGGTTGAATTTCGAAATCAGGACCTTTAGTAGGGAATCTTAACTAATGGGAGATGATCTTATGCTCCAAATCAATATTTCTACTCAGCCGATTCGTCTGGATTATAATGTTCAGAATGCTAAGTTGAACCTGCAATCGACTCCGGCTAAATTGCAAGTGGAGACGATGGCGGCGACGTTGGAGATTCATCAGCCACGAGGGGAACTGACGATTGACTCGACACCCTGTCGTTACTCAATCGGTCTAAAGAATAACGCGGACTTTGCTAGAGATAATGCTTCACTTGGCAGTCAATCCGTCGTGAACGCTGTCACGCGAATTGTCGAAGAGGGCAACCAATATGCACGGATTGAGAGTAACTCAAATGCTTTTGCAGATATAGCGGCTAACTCTAGCATTGTCCGGGTGCCTGGTATTACTTTGGCTCATATTGATGCACCAAATATTCATTATGAGGCGAACCCAGTTCAATTCAATCCCACCGCTGGAAAAGTAAACTTTACAGTACAACCTGGCACGCTCGAAGGAGATTTTCAGTCAGGAAAAGTCGATATTAGAGTCATTCAATACCCCAGTATTGAGTTCTCAACAGTCGATGTCAAAGTTTAAAAATTATAGGAGGCAACACTATGAAAATAGAGTCCACCAGATTTGGTGAAGTGGAAGTGGGAGAAGAGCAACTCGTCCACTTTACTTACGGCATCCCAGGCTTTCCTGATGAAAAGACGTTCGTCCATATGGGACATGACGAAGAAAGCCCGTTTTCGTTTCTCCAGTCCACAACGGAAGTCAATTTAACCTTCTTACTGGCGGATCCTTTTGCGTTTATCAATGACTACGAATTTATCTTGGACGATGACGTTTCTAAGGAATTAGACTTATCCTTAGAAAATCCTCCCCAGGTGTTTTTGATTGCTACGGTGAAAGGGGAACTGGAAAATATGACAGTGAACCTCTTAGCACCTGTCGTGGTGAATGGGATCAATCGGACGGGTAGGCAAGTCATTTTGGATAAGCCAGAGTACTCTATCCGTTACAAACTGTTTCCTGACGGCTTGCCGAAAGAAGCTGTCAAAGGGGGATAGTAATATGTTGGCACTTACCCGCAAAGTTGGCGAACGAATTGTCATAGGTGACAATATTGTGGTGACGGTGGTCAGTATCAAAGGGGATAACATTCGCTTAGCTATTGAGGCGCCCAAAGAGATCAAGATCTACCGTGGCGAGATTTTCGATGCCATCGCTGCAGAAAACAAAGAAGCCGCCGTTTCCAATCAATCATTGGAGTTGGATAGGCTAAGAGGATTACAAATTTAGAAGTAGGATGCAAATTTGCATCCTACTTCTAAATTTGTAATGTCATTCTTTGATAAACCAATGGAGATCCCATCAAATAAAGGTGAAGGGAGCTTTTGATTCATGGAATCTATTCTAGCCTCAGCATAGGCTTTGAATCTCTGGTCTGGCTAAAGAAGAATAAGAGACTTAGGCGTAGCACAAATAGTTAGGAATGAGGACAAAAAGAGGCGGATAGTGAGACAATTGAGGCGGACTTAAACGTGCACATTTTGCACTGCGAGATTTGTCGAATCATTGTGGGGTACGACCCCGAAGGCAAGGTGCGACCGTGAGAGAGCGACTTGCCTCGAGCATTTGATGCTATCGCCGCGGAAAACAAACAAGCCGCCGTTACCAATGATTTATCAGAGCTGAATTTTCTTAAAGGGCTGAAAATTAAGAAGTAAGATGCTGAGCGGCGTCTTACTTCTAATTCTAGTCAATATATTTTCTGTACCTTTTCCATCAACAGTAATACATGCTGGGTTGGGTCAGTACCTGCCTTCAGCAGATATTGTAATTAGAGAAGAACCCCAATGGAAGATTTGCTCCAAAAGGGTTCTTTTCTCTGCGTATTATTATAGGTAACGTGAGATGGAAACCAGAGCAATTAACAGAACCAATGACGACCAATATATTATAAATTAAAACTTATTAAAATAACCCTAATGTAAACGTGATTGACCTACGATATAAGAAGTAAGCAGGTTAGTAGAAAACCTTCAGCCCATCCGGCCGGAGAGTGAAGTTTTCTACTTACAGCTAACGAGGATGCACGGGCAAGGATGCCTGGCATAAAAATCAAGGAGGAATTTATTATGATTATCAACCACAACTTAGGTGCAATGAACGCTAACCGAAACATGGGTATTAACGCAAGTAATGCTTCAAAATCAATGGAAAAGCTTTCTTCAGGTCTGAGGATCAACAAAGCTGGAGATGATGCAGCAGGTCTTGCTATATCAGAAAAGATGAGAGGACAAATCAGAGGATTAGACCAAGCTACGGCCAATGCTCAAGATGGCATTTCAATGATACAAACTGGTGAAGGCGCATTAAATGAAACAACATCTATATTACAAAGAATGAGAGAACTTTCTGTTCAATCCGCTAATGATACAGCTACTGATGCTGATAGAAAAGCAGTTCAAACAGAAGTAACTCAATTAGCAAATGAAATAGACAGAATTGGAAATACAACTCAGTTTAACACAAAGAACTTACTTGATGGTTCTATGGGTAAAGCTATAAACACAGCAGTTGCTAATATTAATACAGGTGCAACTTTGCAAGGACTAGCAGTTCCAGCAGTAGTGGGTGATTTACTAACTGCGCTTAAAGATTCAACCGGAAATAGTTTAGGTATAACAGCTACTGATACTATAGAAGTTTCATATATGAAAAATGGTACTGCTGTTTCAAATACAATTACTGCGGGAGCTTTCACAGTTGCTGGTTTAACTATGGCTGATGGTGTAATGACTGTAAATGCTGGTGGTAAATTAGTAGCAACAGCTACTACTGGTGGTACCGCAACTGCTATTGAAGGTCTTACTATAACAGTAAAAGACAGTTTAGGAAACGTTAGAGGGGCAGCAACAAATGCTCTATCTGCTTTCACTGAAACTACAGCCGCAGGAGACGTTAGAACAAACGGAACTGCAACTTTACAAATTGGAGCTAACAGTGGACAAAACTTTAATATTGATGTTAATGACATGAGAGCACAAGCTTTGGGTGTAACAGCAATACAAGTCGGAACACAATCACAAGCAGATTTAGCAATAAAAGTTATTGATAATGCAACCGCTAAGGTATCATCAGAAAGAGCAAAACTTGGTGCATTCTCAAATAGACTTGAGCATACGATTGCAAACTTGGGAACATCAAGCGAAAACTTAACATCAGCGGAATCAAGAATTAGAGACGTAGACATGGCTAAAGAAATGTCAACATTCTCAAAAAACAACATTCTTTCTCAGGCTGCTCAAGCAATGCTTGCTCAAGCTAACCAACAACCTCAACAAGTTCTTCAATTATTAAGATAATTAATAAACTTAATTAAAGTATTGAAGTCAGAGCGAAAGCTCTGGCTTTTTCAATTAAGAGAAATCAGGAGCTAATCAAATGCACATCGGAGCACTATCAATAGTATTAAGTCAATCCAGAGTACAACAATCAGTTGGTATCGCAGTCATGAAGCTCGCTATGGATATGTTAAGGAAAATACTACTCAGATGAAAGAAGTGATGAGTGTTGTTTCAGTAGACCCAAACCTAGGAAATAACTTGAATGTAAGTGCCTAGTTACCTAACGTTGCGAGGCACTTCATCCGATATAAATAGTAGATATATCAATTACTCACTCAGGTAAGAATTTTTCGATAGGAGGTTTTAGATATGTCATCGGTAGGAGGAACTTATGGACTGTCCGGTTCGGGCATGGATATTGACTCGATCGTAAAAAGTTTAATGACATCGCAGCAAGCAAAAGCTGATGCTCTTCTACAGAAGAAAACGGTGACGGAATGGCAAAAGGCTGCCTACAATACCGTGTATGATGATATCAATGCTTTTCGCACTACAGTGTTTAACTTTAAGCTCCAGTCGACCTTAAGCCCGAATAAAGTCACTTCCAGTAATACATCCGTCGCTACTGTGACGGCAATGTCAGATGCAGCGGATGTGAATCATTCTTTGGTGGTTACACAGTTAGCCGGTGGTGTTAATTTGACGAGCTCAGCGACTATAACGGCTGTTGGTGCTCCAGATAAGCTCAACATTGGCAACCAGATATATGGTGGCACTGCACCTACGGGCTTGTATAAGTTCACGATATCCAATGGAGGAGAATCGAAAGAAATTACCGTTGACCCGACAAAAAGCATCAATGATCTAGTCAGTCAAATTAATAGCGCAGGCGTTAATGTGAAGGCCAGTTATGATAGTACACTTGATCGTTTTTTCATGTCGACGACTAATACGGGTTCTTCTGCAGAGATTAAAATAGTTAATGATGCTGCAAATGATGCTAGCTGGGGGGCGGATTTTTTTGTCGAGAAGTTAAAACTACCTGCTGAAGTTAGTACTACTGGTAAAACAGGTAAAGATGCTGAATTTACACTCGATGATGTTCCCCTAACCCAAGCGAATAATAGCTTCAGCATCTCGAGTGTAACCTACAATTTGACCGGAGTTTCTGCAACTCCAGTCAATATATCCGTTACCAACGACACTGACAAGGCGGTGGCCAGCATCCAATCCCTGGTTGACTCCTATAACAAAATCCTAGCTGACATCAATGGGAAAATGAACGAAACCCGCTACAAAGATTTCCCACCGCTGACAGATGCCCAAAAGTCGGTGATGAAGGAGGCGGACATTACAGCCTGGGAGCTCAAGGCAAAAAGTGGTATGCTCCATAATGATTCTACGTTAGCAAGCCTTGTGAATAGCATGCGGAGTGCTTTCTCAAACCCTGTTACTGGCAGTACGCCCCCTTATAATACTGGCAGTTCAATCGGTATTACCACAGGTGCCTATACGGAGGGTGGAAAGTTAACATTAGATACCGACAAACTACGGACCGCGTTGCAGGCCAATCCTGATGTATTGAATCAGCTGTTTGGTTCTACTGGTACTGATTTTAACAGTCAAGGCATCGCAGGTCGATTGTATGATGGGATTAAGACTAAGATGGACCAAGTCGCACAAATAGCCGGTACAACAGGTGGGGCGCAGTATGACATTAAAAGCAATTTCGCTAAGAAGATTGCCGCCTACAATCTGCAAATCAGCAGTCAAGCAGACAGGTTTGACGTGGTGCAAAAGGCTTATTATAAGAAATTTAATGCCATGGAAGTCGCTTTAAAACAGCTAAGTTCCCAGAGTAGTTGGTTAAATTCGTTTGGGACCACATCGCAGTAGTTGAGAATACAACAGATAATCAGGAGGGTTTAGGATGACGAACACACAAATGGCAAACGCTTACAAAAACCAACAGGTTATGACAGCTTCACCAGAACAACTAAGCTTACTCCTCTACAATGGCGCCCTACGCTTCCTGAATGAAACCATTTCCGCCATGGAGCAAGGCGACATCCCCAAATCCCACAACGCCAACATGCGCGTCCAAGCCATCGTACGTGAATTTATGATCACCTTGGATATGAGCTGCGAACTATCAACAGACTGGGCCAAACTATACGAATACACGGAATACTGCCTCATCCAAGGCAACATCAAAAAAGACGTGGCTCAATTACAACAGGCTAAAAATATGCTAGAAGACATGCGTGAGGCCTGGATCGGTGCCATGAAACAAACGCATGTATCTCGGGCGGCTGGAAGGTAATGGGTGGTAAGACAGCAGAGGCATTGTGGCAGGATTATCAGTTCCTAACAAAAGAGATGCTAAAGTTCTTAGCTCAGCCGGATATGGATCTCTTCTACGAACTCATGAATCAACGGGAGAAGCTACAGACCATCATTGAACAGAGTGTGGATGATGGCTTCAAAGTCTCACGGGATGGACGGATCTTGCTAAGAGAAATTCAACATATGAACCAAGACATTACGGATAATATGCAGCTCCTACTGAGCCGTAGCAAGCGGCAACATCAGGTGTCAGAAGCCTATGGCGCTGCCAGCACGACCGCTGTAAGTCAAATGAATTATAAACGATAATTTGTAAGTAGGAGGAATTCGCCATGGTTCAATCCATCCAACCCAATACTCAGTCCACGACCATCACAGTGGAGGCTTTTGCCGGACATAAGGTGGATCGATCTCAAGCTGCTCCGATGAAGGTGGTGGAGAGCAAGAAAGAAGCCCCCTCTGCTCGGGAAGAGATTCCGCGTGAGGAAGTTGAAAAAGGGGTAGAAAAACTCAATCGTTTGATGGGTATTATTGATAAACGTTATGAGTATAGTATCCATGAAAATTCTCATCGCCTGAGTGTCAAGATTGTTGATCAACTAAGCGGAGAAGTACTGGCTGAAATTCCGTCAAAGCGTGCCTTGGATATTCTTGATTCTTTTAGTCAAATGGCTGGATTATTTTTCGATAAGCGGGTCTAACTGAGAACAAACGCATGAACAAGCGTAAGTAGGAGGAATTTGTGATGATCAATCCAATTCAACCGAATACTCAGTCCACCTTGATTCCGTTGGATTCATTTCCCGGGCAAAAGCTGGAACGGTCCCAAGACGCTCCACTAAAGGTAGTAGACCGTAAGCGAGATGTTCCCTCGGCACGGGAAGAAATTCCGCGTGAGCAAGTAGAAAAGGCGACGGAAAAGCTCAATCGTCTGATGGGAATCATTGATAAACGCGTCCAATTCAGTGTTCAAGAAAAATCTGATCGTGTGGTCGTTCAGATCATCGATCAACAAAGCAAAGAGGTAATGGAGGAAATTCCTCCACAACGGGTGTTGGATATTTTAGGGTCGTTTAGTCAAATGGCTGGGCTGTTTTTTGATAAGCAGGTCTAACTGTTCTACCTTCTTAAAAATTAAGCAGGATGCGTAATGCAGCCTGTTAAATTTTTGCCCAATGGTCCTATAGAATTTGTTGAATAAGCGTATAAAGTATTATTCATAGACGTTACTATTAGCAGAACAAGCGATTAAAGATGTTTATCTGTATTTTGGGAGGAATTCCTGATTAAATGTCGAATAAATGTAATCGCTGAAAAAAGTTAATTAATTTACATAATTGTGTCGATAAATGATGAATTATAGAACTAGGTTCTCTAGAGTGAGAAGGCACTAAGACAGGGGTGGTAAAACATGAGTAATGTTGGTGACAAAACGATGGACATAGATCTGGGGGAATTTCTAGGGTTTTATCTATTGGATTCCTCGGAACAGATTGAAAGACTTGGAGCTGGACTGTTGCAATTGGAGAAAGACGGTGGAAATATCGGACTGATTAATGATCTTTTCCGCTCGGCTCACAGTTTAAAGGGAGCTTCTGGAACCATGGGTTTCACGCCGATTGTGGCGATGACCCATGCGGCTGAAGACTTACTGGATCGTTTGCGTCAGGGGAAAATGGAAGTTTCACTAGAATTAATTGACATTTTATTAGCCGTGACTGATCGAGTCAAGGCGATGCTGTCTCAAGTGGAGCAACGGCAGGAAATCTCTGTAGGATTTGAAGATTTGGTCTCCTCCATGCGGGCGTTATTGAATGGAGAGAAACCAAAATTTATGGAAAATCTACAGCCAACCCAAGCGGAACTTCACCAAGAAGAGGCTGTGATCGTTCCCTTTGTCCCAATAGACTTCTTATTAACAAAGGCTGAAACTGAAAAACTGATCGACTCACATATGATGGGGCATGGTGTCTATCAAGTCGATGTGACACTTGCACCGGGTACACTGATGAAGGCGGTCCGTGCTGTGATGGCGACGCAGCGACTTGAGGGAATGGGCACAGTGATTAAGCTATTGCCGAGTGTTGAAGATCTGGAAGTGTGTAATGCAGAACGCTTTTCTCTTCTCGTGCTCTGTGATGAACCCGTGGAAGAGATTCGGCGGGAACTTTTAGAGGTGTCCGAGTTAGTGGAGGTTGACGTCAACGTCTACCCTGTCAGCGACGAGACGGTTGAAGAAACAGTCACCGAGGCAACACAATTGATTGAAACCTTACTCTCCAAGCCGAAAATAGCTACTGAACCAAGAACGGTGGTACTAGTTCCTAAAACTCCAATCACCGAAGCTGTGGGTGGAGAGAGCAACACGCCAGTCCATACGATTCGGGTGGATACCGTTCGGATGGATAATTTGATCAACCTGGTGGGAGAGATGGTGATTACCAGAACTCGCTTGGTTCAGATTGGCTTAGATCTGAAGGCCCAGTACCAAATGGATGGTATGGTGAACAATCTCAATGAGGCAAACGTTTATTTGGGCCGATTAATGAATGAACTTCAAGAGAGTGTCATGCGTCTTCGGATGGTGGCCATTGGGACGGTCTTTAGTCGTTTCCCTCGTTTGGTCCGGGATCTCGCGAAGAAAACAGGCAAAGAGATGGAACTGGTCTTAAAAGGTGAAGATACGGAGTTGGATAAGACGGTGGTCGAGGTGATCGGGGATCCGTTAATGCACTTAATACGGAACTCAGTGGATCATGGCATCGAATCTCCAGATGAACGACGAGCCGCTGGTAAGCCAGAACTTGGCACGATTACACTCGATGCTTATCACGAAGGAAACCATATTGCGATCCTCATTTCGGATGACGGCGCAGGGTTAGACCTGGTGAAAATACGGAGTTTAGCGGTGTCGAGGGGCTTAATCGGTGAAAAAGAAGAACTCTCTGATAACGATATCGCTCATCTGATCTTCTTGCCGGGCTTCAGCACGGCAGAGAAGGTCACTGATATTTCTGGTCGAGGTGTGGGGATGGATGTGGTGAAGAAAGCTCTCAATAATCTTGGGGGAATGGTCGATATTACGACCCGCAAAGGAAAGGGAACCACCTTTACGATTCGGCTGCCTTTGACCTTGGCCATCATTCAAGCCTTGCTCGTCGAAGTTGGGCAAGAAATTTATGCCATCCCGCTCACCTCTGTCTTAGAAACCCTTCTGGTCAACTTGGACGATATAAAAACGGTCGGTGGGTTGCCGATGGTTCAACTGCGTGGCAACACCTTGCCGCTGATTTCCTTACAAGAAAAATTTGATCTTCCCACATCAGAGATGACCAGTAGTGAGGTCTTCGTAGTGGTCGTAGGATTTGGAGAAAAGGCGCTGGGATTGATCGTGGATGAACTTCGTGGGCAACAAGAAGTCGTGATTAAATCGTTGGGCGACTTTCTCAATAATTTACCGGGGATTGCCGGAGCAACCATTCTCGGTGATGGCAAAGTGACCTTGATTCTAGACGTCGGGTCCCTTATACAAGACGTTCTAGTCACCCAAAAAAAGTAAAAGATTGTCGTACTAAACTCACATACGAACCACGATTAGGGGGGTAAAACCAATGGCAGAAGAACAATTAGTCACCTTTAGCTTAGGATCTGAAGAATTTGGTGTTGATATCATGTGTGTCCAGGAGATTATCCGTATTCCACCTATAACACGGGTGCCAAAAGCGCCGACTTATGTAGAGGGCGTGATTAATTTACGGGGTAATGTGATTCCGGTGATCAGTTTAAGGTCTCGTTTCAGTATGGACCGCGTCGAAGAAACGGATCTAAGCCGCATTATAGTGCTGCAAGTTAAAACGAAGGTTTTCGGGATTCGTGTGGATGCTGTTACAGAGGTACTGCGTTTAGATAGTGAAGCGATAGAGCCACCGCCACCGATTGCGCTGGGTATGGACTCTCAGTTTATACGCGGAGTCGGAAAAATTGGCGAACGCTTACTGATTCTCTTGGAACTTGATCAAATTATGGGCGGAGAGTAAGCCATGAATTTATCTCCGAAGACCCCGATTGGCGTTCTCATAGTGGATGATTCGCCCTTTATGCGGATGACTCTCCAAAAAATACTGAATCAAGATCCTGATATTAAGGTTTTGGACACCGCACGGAATGGGCGGGAAGGGATTTTGAAACTTCAAGCGCTGCATCCTCAGGTCGTGACCATGGATGTCGAGATGCCGGTTATGAATGGACTTCAGGCGTTGGAAGAGATTATGCGTTGGCAACCAACGCCCGTCATTATCTTAAGCTCTGTGACGACGGAAGGGACTGAAGCGACGTTGAAGGCCCTCGACCTAGGTGCTTTCGATGTCGTCTCAAAACCGTCTGGCAGTCCGGGCGCTGATTTGCAAGCACTTTCTTTAGATCTGGTAGAAAAGGTGAAAGCCGCCGCTAAGGTGAATCTAGCGCGTCTGGGACGTAAGGAGGTCCCTTCGGGGCCTGCCCCAATAGCACCGCTCACTAAGGTCGTTCCTTTGACTGGAGTAGGAAACGTTAGCGCTCCTGCGCGACAAGTCCAGCCCCTTAAAACTCCAGTGAAGACGGGCTTTAGCCCAAAGCATGCCATTGAAATTGTGGCCATAGGGACGTCAACCGGAGGACCTTCTGCTTTGCAAGCGGTTCTACCTACCCTGCCTGCAGATTTTCCAGTTCCTGTGCTGGTGGCGCAACACATGCCTGCCGGTTTTACTGGGCCGCTGGCTCAGCGCCTGAACGGGTTATGCCTACTGCAGGTGCGCGAAGGGATACACGGTGAAGCTTTGAAAGCGGGAACGGTGTACATTGCGCCTGCGGGGAAACAGATGCAGGTACAGCGGAAGGCTGGGCAACTGACGCTACATATTGGGGATGAAACCCCCATACCGACGCTTTATCATCCTTCCGTGGATATCATGTTTCTTTCCCTAGTAAAGGTCATTGGAAAGGGAACCCTTGGAGTGGTCATGACTGGGATGGGAAGTGATGGTACGAAGGGTATGAAGGAACTTAAAAGGTTAGAAGCGTTTGCAATAGCCGAGTCAGAGGAAACCTGTGTGGTCTACGGAATGCCTAGGTCCATTGTGGACGCAGGCCTTGCTGATCGCGTGGTACCATTGGGAGAGATTGGCCGAACGATTGTAGAATGTGTTATGAGGAGGGGATAAACCATGAGTCTTTTTGGAGCGATGGATATTAGTGCCACGGGTTTAACGGCCCAGCGTCTAAGGATGGACCTCATTTCCAACAATGTTGCTAATATTAATACAACGCGAACCGGAGAACTGACTCCGGCAGGAAACCCCATACCCTATAGCAGACAAGTCGCTTCGTTTGTACCACGTCCCTCGGAAACCCCCTTTGCGAGAGTGCTTGGGGAAACCCTAGGCGGCCAAAGCCTGGGCAATGGAGTACAAGTGGGCAGCATAAATCGCGATATTCAGGAACCCTTTAAATTAGAGTATAATCCCTCCTCTCCTGATGCGGCTAAAGTGGCGGAACCCGACTTACCTGTGGGGTATGTTCGGCAACCAAATGTTAATATTGTCACGGAAATGGTCGATATGATGTCTGCATCACGGGCGTATGAAGCGAATGTGACCGCCCTCAATGTCAGTAAGTCCATGGCCAATAAAGCACTTGAAATCGGAAAGGGGTAAAAATTAAATGAGCATTACACCCATCGCACCGATTATACCTCTCGGAGCCATGACGCCAATTACCCCCACGAACTTGGACGCTCAGAGCGTTGGTTCGGCTAATGGAGGCGCAAAGGGGACGGATTTTTCTAAGTTTTTAACGGATGCCTTAGGACAAGTGGATGCCTTGCAAAAGAATGCGGATGCCGCCAGCGTGCAGTTAGCAACGGGTCAGGTGGATGATCTGTCATCAGTGATGATCGCCACACAAAAGGCAAGCTTATCGTTGTCCTTGACCGTGGCAACGCGCGATAAAGTGTTAGATGCCTATAATCAGATTATGCGCATGCAAATATAATGGCAAGTTTTTCGTTGTCATAAGGTTATACGTTGGGAGTTTTACTTTTTAGGGGGTTAGATCCCTGTGTTTATTATTTTAGTTGAAAGGAGGAGTTAAGGATGGATTTTTCTTGGGCGGGAATTCAGCAATCGGTCAAGACCTTTTGGAACAGGCTTTCTAGCCCACAGAAAGTGATAACGGTACTTGCTCCTCTAGTGGTAGCCGTCGCTCTCATAAGTTTGATTACTTGGGCTGGACGCCCACAATATGTCGCGATTTTCACAAAACTTAGCGACACAGAGGCTGGAGCCATCGCGACAAAACTTAAGGATTTGAAAGCAGATTATCAGTTGGCAGACAATGGGTCAACCATCATGGTCACGAAACAGGCAGCCTCTGATCTGCGTCTCCAACTGGCCAGCGCTGGTCTTCCGTCACAAAGCAAATTTAGCTTTGACAGTCTGAATACGATGCATCTGGGGGAGACGGAGGCCGATCGAAAATTGCGTTATGTTCTCGGCTTGCAGAACGAACTAGAAAATACACTCAAAACCTTGAACGGGGTACAAGATGCAAGGGTTCATATTGTCATGCCCGAACCATCACTCTTTGTCGATAGTCAAAAAGCGGCAACGACAGCGGTTACCTTGAAACTCGTTCCTGGAACAAAACTCGCTGACGAGCAGGTGCGTGCGGTCGCTAATTTATTAGCAGGCTCGGTCGAAGGACTGCAACCTGAGAATGTGACGATTGTGGATACGGGAGGAAATGTCTTATCGGATGTCTTAGGAAAAAGCGGGGATCCCAACCGCCTCACCGGCTCTCAATATCAACTGACGCAAGCGCTCGAAGAGGATACTCGGAAATCAGTTCAGAGTATGTTAGATCGGGTACTAGGCTCGGGTAAAACTGTTGTTCGAATTAGTGCGTCGCTGGATTTCAATCAAATAAAACGCACTATACAAACCAATGGACCGGGTGCAGTGGTGAGTGA
>DHWG01000094.1:22468-22846 GCA_002413075.1 Desulfosporosinus sp. UBA5188
GTCACTGCGAATGCGGCTGCGACGTATCCCACTGGTACGACAGGAGTGAATTCAACCACTTCTAAGGTTAATGGTACGAAAAACTATCAAGTGGACACTACGCAAGAAGAACAAGTGGTGAGCCCAGGTGCGGTGAAACGTCTTTCGGTGTCGGTGATGGCCGATTTAGACACCATCAACCAGGGCCAACTGGATCAAATTAAGACGATTGTGGCCTCGGCTGCAGGCGTTGATGCGACCCGTGGTGATCAAATACAAGTCGCTGCTCTAGCCTTTAATAAAACAGATCAACAGCAAGAAAAAAACGCCATGGAAACGGCTCAGAAACGGCAACAACTACTCACGTACATCGAAATTGGAGCGGCCGTAGTGCTCGGC
>DHWG01000094.1:23076-23939 GCA_002413075.1 Desulfosporosinus sp. UBA5188
GATCAAAAAAAGCTTAAAACTTCTGAACAAATCCAGAAGCAAAAAACTCAAGAGTCCGTCGAGCTGTATTCACGCAATAATCCCGATGAAGTGGCTCGCCTGATGAAAACCTGGCTATCGGAGGAGAGTTAGATGGCTCAAGGTTTAACCGGTATTCAAAAAGCAGCGATTCTGATGATTTCCTTGGGTGCGGAGAGATCGGCCGAGGTCATTAAGCACCTTGGGGAGGCAGAAATAGAGCAACTGACACTAGAGATGGCAAATGTTCGTAAAGTTTCCCCGGACCAGAGAGATTATGTGGTCGAAGAATTTCATCAAATGTGTGTTGCCAGTGACTTTATATCTCAAGGCGGGATCGAGTATGCTCGTGAAGTGTTGGAAAAGGCTCTTGGCGAATCGCGCGCTTTTGAAATTATCAGCCGTTTATCAACGTCCTTAAAAATGAGGCCCTTTGACCTAGTGCGACGGACGGATCCCAAGCAACTTTTTTCGTTCATACAGGGAGAAAATTCTCAAACGATTGCGCTGATTATGACCCATTTACCCGTCGATAAAGCAGCGATTTTGCTTTCTAGTCTCTCCCAGGATCGGCGGGCCGATGTGGCAAAACGCGTGGCAACGATGGGCCGAACCAGTCCGGAAGTGCTTAAAGAGATTGAGAAGGTCTTAGAACGCAAAATTTCAAGTTTGGCGCCGACGGATTATACGACTTCGGGTGGGATTCAAAGCATCGTGGATGTCCTCAATCGCACGGATCCGGGAACCGTTAAAGTGGTCATGGATGCCTTGGAGATGGAGGATCCTGATCTAGCAGAACAGATTAAGCGGCAAATGTTTGTCTTCGAAGACGTCGTCATTCTTGA
>DHWG01000060.1 GCA_002413075.1 Desulfosporosinus sp. UBA5188
TTACCGACAAATATTCCTGCATTCACATCAATATAATTTGCTCCAGCCTCGAATTCTTCTCTGGCTACTTTTTGAATATAATCCGTATCTTGAGCCTTGATAGCCTCTCCAATAGCCTTACGGCTGGCGTTAATTAGTTCCCCTACAATGATCATAAATGTTTCTCCTTTAACGTTTAGATCTGCATCCGAACTGATGATACTTCAAGAGACTAATTTTTTTGCGATTTCTATCGCTACCCCAGCATCTGAAGCGTAGGAATCAGCGCCGATCTCCTCGGCAAACTGAGCAGAAATGGGCGCCCCACCCACGATTACTTTTACCTTGTCTCTTAAGCCAGCTTTAACTAATGCTTCTATAGTTAACTTCATTGCTGGCATGGTAGTTGTTAACAAAGCGGATAAGCCAACAATTTGTGGCTGGTGGGTAACCACTGCTTCGACAAACTTCTCTGGTGTCACATTAACCCCCAAATCAATGACATCCCAGCCTGCACCTTGGAGCATCATACTTACCAGGTTTTTGCCCATATCGTGCAAGTCGCCTTGAACGGTACCGATGATCGCTTTGCCGATATAGTCTCGTGTGGTTAATAGTAAGAGCGGCTCAAGGACTTTTAATCCGGCTTTCATCGCCCGAGCTGCAATTAACATTTCAGGGACATAAATTTCACCATTTTTAAATTTTTCCCCAATAATCCCCATGGCTGAAATAAATCCATCATTGACGATATCATTTATATTGACCTTCGCTTCTAAGGCCTGCTTGGTAAGGTTTGTGACACCTCTTGCGTTGCCTTCCATAGTGGCTTGCTTGATTTCTGCAAATATAGTCATGGTCTACCTCCCTATTTAATGAAAATGGCACAGGTCGTCTTAATTACAGGCGATCCTTATAATAATCAGGGGCTACTACGCCTTCTTTGGCAAACCAGCGAGGTACCTCGACCCCAGTATAAAGAAGCACATTGCCCCAAGGATTAAAGGCACCGGTACGCACAATGGCCTTGGCCTTACCCGCCATTTCTGAAAGAATACTTTCGTGGCTTATTTGCTCGTGTTCAATTCCTGGGAATAGGCGTTGAAGGTCTTGATAGAGAGGATCATTGTAAGTCTTCACATCTTCGGCATAGGCGATCTTTTCGATCATGAGGTCGCTCTTAATGATTTCTAACACATAGCTTGTATCGGGTACATCCTTTTCAATGGCCAGGTCAATCCTCCAAGCGTCTCTTGGAATCGGAAAACCAGCATCACAGACAATGATGAAATCGCCGTGACCCATGCACGCGATCAGCTCATTAAGATCTTTGTTTAATATTCGTCCTAGTTTCATAAGATATGTCCCCCTTATCATTTTTGAGGTTGAATTAATTCATCGACTTGCACCCGATACGGGAGGGCTGGCACTACCCCTTTGACCGTACATGTGAGGGAAGCAGAAGCGTTAGCAAACTGTACTGCATCGGCCATACCTACGCCTTCTGATAAAGCGACTGCCAGAGCCGCCGTAAATGTATCCCCGGCGCCGGTCGTATCAACCGCGTTGATGTGGAAGGCGGAAACGAAGAAGCCTTTGACGTCGGCGCTGTCCACGTAAGCTCCCTTCTCGCCTAAGGTTATGACAACATTCTTGACGCCGAGTGCCAGAATTTCCTCCGCCAAAGCTTCAGTAGTAATGGTATCATCGGGCTTCCTGTTTACAATGAGCCTTGCCTCTGTTTCATTAGGGGTCACAATGTTAACGTTTGCCCAGACTTCTTTTGGTAGGGCTTGATAAGGAGCTGGGTTAAGAATCACTGGAATCCCTTTGCTATGAGCAAGTTGGGCCGCGTAGACCATAATTTGGGGTGGTATTTCGAGTTGCATGACTAAGAATTTACTTTGGGCCAGGATGTCATCTGCTGCGTCTACATCAGCTTTGCTTAGGCAGCTGTTTGCACCTGGATCAAGTGTAATGACGTTGTTGCCTCTCTCATCGACAATGATAAACCCGACGCCTGTCGGTAGCCCAGCACAGACACGTACGCCTGAGGCATTAACCTTTTCGTTTTCGTACATGGATAATGCATCTCGTCCAAAACTATCGTCCCCAACGCAGGCTACAAAATAGGGTTGTTCCCCCAACCGAGCCATTCCGACTGCCTGGTTAGACCCTTTTCCGCCATATCCGGCACTAAAACCGTGCCCGATTAAGGTCTCACCACTTAACGGGAAACGTTGTGTGAACATGGTCATTCCCGTAGCATAACTACCTATGACTGTAATCATTGGGACTCCCTTCTTTCCTAGCGCATCTTCTGTGCTGTCTTATAAAGAGCAACGATGTTTTGGGGAGTAACTCCGGCTTGGATATTATGAACCTGGTTAAAGACAAAGCCCCCACCAACTTTAAATATTTCTATCATTTCTTCAACTTCACGTCGAACATCATCCGCGCTGCCGAAGGTTAGGGTCGTCTGTGTGCTGCAGCCGCCACCCCAGAAGGTGATATCCTTCCCGAATTCCCGTTTAAGTGTGCGGGCATCCATCTTAGCTGCATTCGTTTGGACTGGATTAAGAGCGTCCACCCCTGCCTCAATGAGATCCGGTATGAAATCATATACGCTACCACAACTGTGAAGAAATACAAAAATTCCTGGTTGTTGTTTTTTCACGTGTTGGAAAATTTCTTTATGGAAGGGTAGAAAAATATCATGATAAATCTTAGGAGAGATTAACGGACCCGTTTGCATGCCAAGATCATCGTTGGCTTGGATGACTTGTACGTATTGACCAACTACGCCCAAATAGCGATCCATCATGGTAATATAGGCTTTTGTAAGCCTTTCAAGATAGCGACGCACCAAATCCGGTTCCGTCATAATCCGAACCATCCACTCTTCATAACCGAAATCTTTGAGCCCTTTTTCGAACAGGCTAATTCCTGTCGCTCCATTAATCGCATAATTGGTATTTTCATAGAGATCCTTTGCCCGTCCGGTTAGATACACAAGCTCTTCGTCTGTTATTTCTGGATAATTGTGTTTATCTAGATCCGCTTCATCCATTGCGTCTGCTAAAGGTGCATAGACCTCGTCAAAATACAGCCCACCCTTTGGCCTTTGAGCAGTAATATGGCCGTTGTTGTTTCTAACGGCTAAGCTGCCATCTTCCAGCATTTCTGGATTAAAATCTTCTGGAAGCAAGCAGGCCGAGCCATCTGGAAGGGTTCCCGGTTTCCATTTGTCCATCCTAAGGCCGAGAGACGGAGCTAAGCGGTGCAACCCGATGACATCAGTTTGAGCCCAGTCCATCATCGCCTGCTCAGGCAACGCCATTAATTGCTTTACGTCAAAAAGCTTGGTGGGTGAAACGATACCTAGATATTGTTTGAGATCATTATAAGCAATTGCGTTAATTCCTGTCGAGCGCGTAGACCCGAAATCAATAGGAGCCTTGTCCGGCTCTTCATGCTTTAATGCCGCTAACACTCGCGCTCGTGACGTCATCTCGCTCATGGTCCTGCCTCCTTATTTTCTATTAACCAAGTGGAGATGAACATCTCCACTTGATCCTCTTATAATTTTTGTAAACTAATTTTAATTAGTCTTTAGTTTTAAGCTGGTCGACATTTTCTTTTGTAACTAACGTGGACGGTACAATGATCGTTTTCTCTGTGAGTGTTTTATCCAGCACCTGCTTAGAGACTTCTAACGCTTGTTTACCAAAATATTCTCTCGGAGATTCATTACTGAAAATGGAATAACTTCCAAAAAATAACAGGGAAT